>NZ_JBHXTQ010000019.1:33526-103409 GCF_042677305.1 Kitasatospora sp. NPDC127121
GAACACCACACTCGGGTCACTCGCCACACCCGTCGGATCACCCGCATCAGCAACCGTGACCCACGACCCGAACGGACCACCCGGCGTGCTCTGGTTGCTGCCCTGGATGGTGCCGCCCGTAATCCGGGCGTAGAGCACCATCGTGCCGTTGGGCACCTGAAGCGCAGCCGGCTTGCCGACGAACCCACCACCCGTCGAAAGCTGCTGCCAGGGAGAGAAAGGACCACCCGGCGTGCCCTGACTGGCACCGACGACATTGCCGCTGACGGACGTCACATAGACCGCGATGGTGCCGGACTGAGTGAACACCACACTCGGGTCACTCGCCACACCCGTCGGATCACCCGCATCAGCAACCGTGACCCACGACCCGAACGGACCACCCGGCGTGCTCTGGTTCGTGCCCTGAATGGTGCCGGCCGCAGTCCGGGCGTAGACCACCATGAGGCCACTGGGTGTCTGGAGCGCGGCCGGCTTGCCGACGAACCCACCACCCGTCGAAAGCTGCGCCCACGGAACGAAAGGACCGCCGGGGGTGTTCTGGTTGGTGCCGTACACGTTGCCGTCCGCACCGACCCGGTACAGGGCGATGGTGCCGTTGCTGGTGAGCACCGTCGAGTCGGCGGTGCCCCGGGCGTCCGGGGCCTGCGGCGCGATGGTGAAGACGCCGCCCTGGTAGGTGTGCTCCTGGCCGTCGATCTCGTTGGCGATCATCGAGATGTTGAACGTGCCCGCCGCCAAGGGAGCGGTGTCGAAGGGGACTTGGTAGTTGGTGGCGCCGCCGCTGGTGGCGCGGAAGCGGTTGTAGTAGCCGTTCGGGCCGGTGACCACGTAGTCGAGCCAGTTGATGACGCCGCTCTGCGTCGGGTGTGCCGTGAGGTTCAGCGTGCCGGACACGGTCTGGCCCGAATTGAAGCCCCACAGCAGGACGTTGAAGTCGGCGGGGATGGCGGGAGCGAGGTTCTTGGAGCGCAGCAGCTCGAAGGAGGAGGTGGGGTAGCCGTCGATCGAGGACCAGTGGGTGTTGGCCGAGTACTCCTTGGTCGGGACGCTGCCGTTGTCCTCGGCGATGTACGTGAAGTCGCCGGCGGCCTGGTTGGTCCAGCCTGCGAACAGGTTGATGTGCTTGCCGGCGACGGCGAGGGCGTCGCCGGGCTGGAGCTGGGACCAACTGCCGAGCTTGGTACTGTACTTCGGGTCGTCGATACCGGGTGCAGGGTACGTGACCGGCGGGCTGCCGGGGAGTTGCCAGGCCATGTCGACGAGGCCGCCGCAGTCGGTGCGGTACGGGCCGCCGACCGCGCTGTCGGAGAACGACTGACCCTCGTTGTAGGTGACCCCGTGGGCGACCCAGTCCCGGGCGCGCTGGACCATCTGGGCGCCGGTGAGCTTGTTCCCGACACCGGTGCCGAGGGTGCCGGTGGAGGTCGGCGCCTTGTTGCCGTCCGGGTAGTAGGTGCCGTCCGCGGAGGCGGGGGAGGCCGTGAGAAGACCGGCGGCCACGGCGGTCGCGGCAAGCACGCAGACGCGGCGCAGGGCACGGGCAGGACGGGGCGTGCTGGGCATGGGGGTCCCCTTGGACATGGGTAGGCGAGCGATGGTCAGTGCGGGTGGACGGCGGCGGCGTACCGGCCGGCCGTTGCTGCGGTGAGGGCCCGGGCCAGCAGGTTCTCGGCGAGGGCGTGCGCGGTGGCCGGGCCGTCCGCGCGGACGAAGAGCACCAGGGCGATGCCGTCCCGGTCCGGTACGGCGCGGACGTGTTCGAGCCCGTGCTCCGGGGTGGCGTGCGCCCACAGGATGTCCTCGACGATCCGCGCCTCGGCGGTCGTGGTGGGCGCACCGCTGATGTCCACGACGGTGGCCCGGACGGCGAGCACCGCGATCAGTCCCAGCCGATGCCGCTGGCGGACGGGCCGGCCGCAACCGGCGGCACGACGGTGGAGCCGTCCCAGCCGATGCCATCCCAGCCGATGCCGTCCGCGGCCCCGCCCGCCACGACCGCGGGGACGACGGTGGGACCGTCCCAGCCGATGCCCGCCGGCGCCGTGGTCGCGGCGGTGGCGGAGGCCGCGGGCGCCAGGATCCCCGACAGGGCGACGGCTGCGACGGCGGTGGCGAGCAGGCGGGCGGTCTTGGACATGGCGGCACCCCAGGCGGCTTGAGTGGCAGGAGATCTGATCGACAATCAGATGTTCGGGAGGCTGTGCGGCGGTTGCCCCGCCGCCCTCCCGGTGACCACCATCCTGCTGGCACCGCCCGCGCCCCGGAAGGCGAGAGCCCCGTCAGCAACCGGCCTGGCCGCTTCAGGACCCGACGCCCTGCCGGGCCCCGTCCGGGGCAGGGCTGCTTGTGGAGTCGAAGCCGGGCTGGGATGATCCCGATGTGTCGCACGGCGGCACGGCACGTTCGACGTCGCACCGGGGGGCTGCGCGCATGCTGGACATGCTGGGGTTGGACCGTGTCTCGGAGGACGTCTACCGGGCCATGCTCGCCGATCCGCAGGGCGGCGTCAGGGAGTTGTGCGACCAGCTGGGCCTGCCCGAGCCCGCCGTACGGGAGGCCCTCGACCGGCTGGCCGATCTACAGCTGCTCCGCGCCTCCCGGGAGGCGCCCGGGGTTCTGCTGCCGGTGAGCCCGGCGCTCGGCCTGGAGCTGATCCTGCACCGCCAGGAGCAGGAACTGCTGCGCCGCCAGCAGGAGCTGGAGATCGGCAAGGCCGCGGCCGCCCGGGCGATCGCCGAGTACGCCGACCTGCGGCCGAACACCCCGGCCGAGACCGCCGAGCGCCTGGTGGGCCTGGACGCGATCCAGGCCAAGCTGGAGATCCTCGCCCAGGAGGTCACCGGGGAGTGCCTGTCCGTGATGCCCGGCGGAGCGCAGTCCCAGGCCAGCCTGGACGCCTCCCGGCCGCTGGACGAGGCGGCCATGCGGCGCGGGGTGGCGCTGCTGACGCTCTACCAGGACAGCGTGCGGCACGATCCGGCGACGCTCGCCTACGCCCGCTGGATGACCGAGGAGAGCGGGCTGGTCCGCACCTGCCCGACGCTGCCGCCCCGGATGCTCATCTTCGACCGCCAGGTCGCCGTGGTCCCGATCGACCCGGCCCACACCCGGCTCGGCGCCCTGTGCACGCGCGAGCCCGGGATCGTCGCCTCCCTGGTCGCCCTCTTCGAGCGGACCTGGCAGGCCGCCGTCCCGCTCGGCGCCGACCGGCGCAAGGACACCGGGACCGGCCTCAGCGCCACCGAGCAGGAACTCCTGCGGCTGCTCGCGTCCGGCCTCACCGACGAGACCGCCGGCCGGAGCCTGGGCCTGTCGGCACGCAGCGTCCGCCGCCAGATGGCCGGGCTGATGGAACGCCTCGACGCGTCGAGCCGCTTCGAGGCCGGCCTCAAGGCGGCGCAGCGCGGCTGGCTCTGAGCGACCGCTCCCCCGGCACCCGGCCGACTACGGCTGCCGGGTGAGCAGGTTCTTGATCACGGTGTCGAACCCCCGCGGGGGGCGACCGAGAAGGTCGGCGACGTCGTCCGTCGCCCGGTCGTACCGGTTCTCGCCGTGCAGCCTGGCCATCGTGGCGATGTGGTCGAACACGTGGTCCGGCAGGCCCTGGCTCTTGAGGTCGTGCTCCAGCCACTCCTGGTAGGGCACGTCGACGTACGTCACGTCGCGGCCCAGGGCGGCGGAGAACTCGGCCGCGATGGCCGTCATGTCGCGGGATCGAGCCCCGGTCAGCTCGTAGACGCGGCGGGCCCGGGGAGCAGGATCGAGCAGGAGTGCGGTGACGACCTCGGCCACGTCGGCGGCCGCGACCGGTGAGGTCCGAGCCGAGCCGAAGGGGAGGCGGATCGTGCCGTCCCGCCGGATCGAAGCGGCCGCCACCTCGGTGAAGAGCGGATTCTCCATGAACACGGTGGGCCGGACGTGGACGACCGGCGCCCCGGACCAGTCGAGGACGTGTTCGGCGAGGTAGTGCAGCCGCTGCTGCCGGGACTCGGCGTCGCTGGTGAGGTCCATCTGCGAGACGGTCATCTGCGAGATGCTGACCAGCAGTTCCAGGCCGGCGCTCTCCCGGGCGGCGGCCGCCACCGTCGCCGCGGCCTCCAGGTAGGCGGACGACACGCTCATCCCGAAGTAGGCCCGGCGGCAGCCGGCCAGCGCCTCGACCACGTCCGCACCACGGGTGAGGTCACCGACCAGCACCTCCACGCCGCCCATCGTCCTCAGATCCGAGGCCCGCTCGTCGTCGTGGTGCACGAGAGCCCTGACGGGCACGTTCCGCGCCCGCAACCGCTCCAGGATCCTGCGTCCGACTCCGCCGACCCCTCCGCCGGCGCCGGTGACAAGGACAGGTTCTACGAGCACGGCGACTTCCTCCTACCTACCTGACCGGGACCTCCGGTGCACTGCCAACGCTCCCGCGCCGGGAAGGTTCCGCGGGTCCTCGGGCGCATCGGCTTCCGTGAGGCCAGGGCGGGACCCCTCAGTGTCCGGTCCGGTCCGGGTCGCAGGCCTGGCGGGCGGAGGCGGCGAGCCGGTCGGCGAGCGCGATGACGAGGCCGCGGAGTTCGTCCGGTCGCTCGATGACGAACGGCCGGTCGAGCGAGGCGAGTACGGGGGGCAACCAGTCGAGCCGCTCCGCCCGCAGTTCGACGTGCAGCCACGGCTCGGTGTGCGGATCCGTTCCTTCCTTGGCTACGGGCTCCTCGATGCTCGCGACGCTGGCGGGGAGCCGGGCGCGGATCTGCTCGACCGTCCCGTGGATCCGCAGGGTCACCTCGTACCGGTACGCGGCCTTGGCGAGCCCGGACAGGACGCGCCGGGCCGGATCAAGCCCGGCGGGCGGCTCGAACGAGCCCGGCAGGGGCCGCGCGTCCGCGATGCGATCGAGCCGGAAGGTCCGGTCCTGGCCGATCTCGGGATCGACCTCGGGATCGGTGCCCGTGACGTACCACCGCCCCGCGTGGGTGACGATCCCGTACGGGTGCAGCGTGCGTTCGCTCCGCCGGCCGTCCCGGGCGGTGTACCTGATCGAGAGCGGGCGGCGGTGGCGCACCGCGTCGGCGACGGCGAGCAGGACGCCCGTCTCCGGGGTGGCCGCCTCGCCTGGCTCGGCCGTGAAGGCGAGGGATTCCAGGACGGCGTCGAGCCGACGGGCGAGGCGCTCGGGCAGTACCCGGCGGATCTTGGCCGCCGCCGTCTCGCCCGCCGTTCCGGTCGCGGTCCCAGTCGCGGTCCCGGTCCCGCCCGGCGTCCCGGTCGCCGTCAGCAGCCCCGCCCTGCGGCCGACGACGAGGCCGAGCAGCACGGCGAGCGCCTCGTCGTCGTTGAGCATGAGCGGAGGCAGGCGGTACCCGGGGGCGAGCCGGTACCCGCCGTAGCGGCCGCGGACCGCCTCGACGGGGATGTCGAGGTCGACCAGGTGGTCCACGTACCGCCGCACGGTGCGCCCGTCGACGCCGAGCCGGTCGGCGAGTTCGGCCACTGTCCTGATGCCGCCCGACTGCAGGAGTTCCAGGAGGGTGAGCACGCGGCTGGTAGGTCGGCCCATGTCCACGAGCCTAGCGCTGATACCGGACCGATTCTGTCCACTATTTCCTCTACCGTCCGGGGTGCAACAGCTTCACCGACCTGAGGAGAGCGCACCATGGACTTCGTTTCGATCCGGATCATCACGGGCGACATCGCACGCCTCGTCGGCTTCTACGAGCGGGCCACCGGGGTACAGGCGCACTGGTCCACCGAGGACTTCGCCGAACTGCGGACCGCCGGCGGGACCCTCGCGATCGGCAGCACCCGGACGGTGGCACTGTTCGCGCCCGGCTCCGCCCGTCCGGCCGACAACAACAGCGTGATCTTCGAATTCCTCGTCGCCGACGTGGACGACGTGTACCGGAACCTGACCGGCTTCGTCACCGACTTCGTGACCGAGCCCACCACGATGCCCTGGGGCAACCGGTCGCTCCTGTTCCGTGACCCCGACGGCAACCTCGTCAACTTCTTCACCCCCGTCACACCGGCGGCCGTCGAGAAGTTCGCCCACTGACGACAGCCCGGCCGCCCGGGCGGGAGCCGGTCCCGGCGGCGGGCTCCGCACCGGCCCGCGGGCCCGGGCCGCCGCCGGGGGTGGTCGCGGGCGGAGGGCGGGTGCGGCAACCTGGAACCACCACCCCGCACGACCGCGACACCATGGGCCCGCCCCACCGCCGATCCCCTGAGGAGCACGTCATGACCGACCGCACCCGCGAGCACCTGCTCGCGGCCATCGAGATCGCGGCCGACGCCCGGGCGCACGGCAACCACCCCTTCGGAGCGCTGCTGACCGACCCCGCCGGGAACGTCCTGCTCACGGCCGAGAACTCGGTGCTCACCGACCGCGACGTCACCGCCCACGCGGAGACCAATCTGGTGCGGGAGGCCTCGCGCACCCTGGCCCCGACGCAGCTCGTCGACGCCGTCCTGTACACGAGTACCGAACCGTGCGCGATGTGCGCCGGGGCGATCTACTGGAGCGGCATCCGCAAGGTCGTCTACGCGCTCGCCGGGGCGGAGCTGAACGCCATCGCCGGGGTGGACCCGGAGGAACCGGTGCTCGACCTGCCGTGCCGCCAGGTCTTCGCCGCCGGCGGCAGCACCGTGGAGGCGTCCGGCCCGCACCTCTTCGAGGAGGCCTCCGCGGTGCACACGGGGTACTGGGGGTAACGCTCCGGCCCGCCTCTTGGGACTCCTCGGTCGGGCTGCTCAGGGCTGCTCAGTCCGGCGGCTCGGGCGGGCGGGGCACGCCGGGCTCAGGCTCGGGCTCAGGCCCAGGCGGCGCGGGTGACGGCGTAGCGGGGCCCGGGAGCACCGGATCCGGCGGCGGCTCGGGCACACCGGGCGGCAGCGGAGGGTCCGGCACCAGGGGCGGACTGACGGGTCCGACGGACTGGGACTGCGGCTGAGGCTGGAGCTGCGTGGAACCGTACGGCATGACTGCTGCTCCCTTTCGTCAGAAGATCCGACCGCCGTAGAACGGGTCGTAGTAGAGCCCGTAGCGGTCGCGGACGTCGGCCGACACGTCGGCCGCGCCGTCGTCGAGGCCGGGACCGTTCCTGATGTCGTCCTTGGACCGGTCGACGTACACCTTCTGCTCGCCGATCTCGATCCGGATCACGGTGCCGGCGGGCAGGAGCACCCGCCTGCCGAGGATCCACGGACCGGTGTCGACGACCAGGTGCTGGGCGCCGACGGCCTCGGACAGCTTGTCGATCTTGCCGATCGCTCCGTCGGTGGCCTCGACGTGGAAGCCGATGAGGTCGGTGCCCGCCGTGTGACCGGCGGTATCCCGGAACTCCCAGATGTTGACGCGATCACTCACGACCGTCTCCTTCCGTCGTCGGGTCTGGCTGTCGGGTCCGGCTGTCAGGTTTGGCTGTCAGGTCTGACTGCCTGATCGGTCTGTCCGATCGGGCTGTCGGTACGCTTCGGCTGCCCCCGATCCGGAGGTTCATGCCGCCGTGTCGTCGACCATGGCCTCGACCGGCCCGCCGCCCTCCTCGACGTGACGCTTGAAGTCGGTCAGGTCGTCGATCACCCGCCGGTCGACGAACCCGAGCGCCTCCGCGAGGTGCTCCCAGAGCCCGTGCGGTTCGACCTCCAGCTGGAACATCACCCGGGTGGCGGCGTCGCCCACGGCGTGGAAGGTGACCACACCCTGGTGCCGCACCGGGCCAGGGCCGCTGTCCCACGCCACGCGGTCGTTCTCCACCAGCTCCGTGGTCACGGCCCTGAACTCGCGCGGGCCGGCGGCGGTCCGGACCACCCAGCTGGTGTCCTGGCCCGACCGGTCGACCCTGACCACACCCCGCATGAACTGCGGGAACTCCTCACACCTGACCCAGCTCTCGTAGACCGTGCCGAGCGGCGCCGCCACCTCGACGGACTCCTCGATCCGGTGCATCGCTCCTCCTGACATGTCGGTGCCCGCCCGGCCGGCGGGCCTTCAAGCCCCGGCTGCCCCGTTCCCGGGCCGATATGCACCCCGCCTGAACCCTCGACGCGGACCTTCGGCCCGTCCTCCTCACCCATCTCCCCCGCCTCATCCCCCTCACCCGAACGGCCCATCGCCGTTGCCGGACCCTCACCTCACCTCCGGCAGGTGTGAATCCCGCCGAACGGGAAAACGGGGTCCGGGAAGCGGGCCCGGGGAAGGCCGGCCAACAGCGCCGCGCTGCGGCCGTCGCGGGAGGAGAGCGAGCGTGTGGTGGAGCCTGTTCCGTCTGCTCCTGGCAGGTACGGGGGTGGCCCTGACCACCTACGTCCTGGACCGGACCGCCGAACGGCTGGTCCGCAGATTCGCCCCGCACCGGCCCGGCAGCGTCATGCCGGGGATGCTGCGCAGCTGCCGGCGTCCCCTGGTCACCGTGCTCGCCACCTCCCTGTCCCTCGCCGTCCAGCCGTGGGTCGGTGGTTCGCCGGAGACCCGGGAGCAGCTGCACCACCTCCTGGTCCTGCTGGCGATCGCCTCCGGTGGATGGCTCGGCGCCCGGGCGGTCGGGCTCGTCGTCGAAGGCGCCGTCCGCCTCGCCGTCCACCGCCGCGACCCCTCCTCGGCCGGCCGCGCCCGCACCCAGGCGGGTCTGCTCGGCCGGATCTGCCAGGCGATCATCGCGATCGCTGCCCTGGGCGCGATGCTGATGACCTTCCCCTCCGTACGCGGCATCGGGACCAGTCTGCTCGCCTCGGCGGGCCTGGTCGGTGTGGTTGCGGGCATCGCCGCGCAGAGCGTGCTGGCCAACCTCTTCGCCGGGGTGCAGCTGGCCTTCGGCGACCTGGTCCGGATCGGCGACGTGGTCGTGGTGTCCGGCGAGTGGGGCACCGTGGAGGAGATCACCCTCACCGCGGTGGTGATCGCCACCTGGGACCAGCGCCGCCTGGTGATGCCGATGTCCTACTTCGCAGGCCGCCCGTTCGAGAACTGGTCGCGCCGCTCCAGCCGGATCACCGGCACCGCCTTCCTCCACCTCGACCACCGGGCCCCGGTCCCCCTGCTGCGCAAGGAGTTCGACGCGTTCCTCGCCGACAGCCCCCTCTGGGACGGCCAGGGCAGCGCCCTACAGGTCGTCGACACCACGCCCACCACCATCGTGGTCCGGCTCCTGGCGACCGCCGCCAACGCCGACGACGCGTTCTCCCTCCGCTGCCAGCTCCGCGAGCACCTGGTGACGCACATCTGCGAACACCACCCCGAGGCGCTCCCCCGGGTGTCCGTCACCCCGGCGCCCCGGACCGAGCCGGACACCCCGCGCGCCCCCTACCTGCCACCCGCTCAGTAGCCCCTCAGTAGCCGCTCAGCAGAGCACGCACCCGTCGCAGCTCCTCCGGACCGGCCGTGCTGTGCCAGCGGCCCGGGTCCGCCGGACGCCGCCCCCACAACAGCAGGACGCGCACCGCGGCGTCGCTCTCGATGGTGGCCGGGCCCTCGGGCGGGGCCAGGGTAATGGACGCGCCACCAGCGTCCGCAGTCACCAGGACGTCGTCGGTCCCGGGCGCGCGCAGGCGGGCCTCGACGCGCCCCCTGGGCCCGAGGTCGAGGCCCGCCACGCCCCGGGCCAGCAGCGGCCGGCCGACCAGCCGCACGCTGTGCGACGTCATCCACGGCTCGGCGAGCGCCTCCCGGGCCGTACGGTCGTCGCCGGTGAGGTCCCACCGATGGAGGATCAGCTCCTCGCGCAGGTGCTCGGCGAAGAACGGCACCGTCACGGTCCGGCCGGTCCACCGCACCTCGGTGTCCGGGGGCAGGTCGCTCTCCGCGGCCACGGCGACCTCGGCCAGTTCGGCACAGCGGGCGGCGAAGGCCTCCCACAGCTGTGCGTCGGACATCCGCCGGTACGGCTCCTCCCGATCGAAGCCGCGGGTCTCCACGGGCTCGCCCGCGTGGAAGGCGCGCAGGACGCGGGCGAGTTCCTCGGCGTTGCCGGTCTGGTGGGCGAGGACGTCCCGCACCGTCCACGCCTCGCACCACGTCCCGTCGTCGGGCCTGCGTTCCTGGACCGCCCGCACGAACGGGACGAGTTCCGGCAGGACGTCACTGACCGCGGCGGGAATCATGCGCCATGGGTATCCCGGCAGCCGCGCCGGGCAAACCCGCCGCCCGACAGTTCGGCTGCCGGATGGTCACCGGCCGGACCGGCGGGCCGTGAGCCCTCATCGGTGACCGGACGACAAATGTTGATTCTTCAACTACAGTGGCGATGTCGCGCCACCCGCCACCGGCCCTCCCAGGCCGCCCCCACCTTGCGGAGGAACCATGGACCAGCTCGTCACCGACAACACCGAGAAGTCGCGCTTCGAGATCCAGGACGGCGGAGAACTCGCCGGCTTCGCCGAGTACCACCGCTCCGGCGACGAGATCGCCTTCATCCACACCGAGATCGACCCCCGCTTCGAGGGCCGCGGCCTGGCCGGCCGCCTGGCACGCGCGGCACTGGACACGGCCCGCGAGCAGGCACTCGCCGTACTCCCCTACTGCCCCTTCATCCGCGGCTGGATCACCAAGCACCCCGAGTACACCGACCTGGTCCCCGCCTCCCACCGCGCCCGCTTCGGCCTCTGAGCCGCACGTCGGCCGGCGCCACGGCGACAAGCGGGAGGCCACCCGGCCCCGGATTGCCAACTTCCCTACCGGGGAGGCGGCTTGCCGGGCGCAGTGATGCCTCGCACAATCGCTGTCATGTCGACGAACACCTCGGAAAGCCACTCCGCGCCGTCCCCGGCCCCGGCCCCCGGCAGGCGCGTGCTCCTGATCGGCGCGTCCCGGGGCCTCGGCCTCGCGCTCGCCCAGGAATGGGCGCGGGCCGGCTGGCAGGTCGTGGCCACCGTGCGCGGCTCGGGCCGGACCGGCCTGCACGAGCTCGCCGATGCCGACGCCCACGCCGGGCAGGTCGAGATCGAGACCGTCGACATCACCGAGCCCGAGCAGGTCGCGGCGCTGAGCGGTCGCCTGGCCGGCCGGACGTTCGACCTGCTCTTCGTGAACGCCGGCGTCACGAACCAGCCCGAGGGCACGGTGGCGCAGACCTCCACCGAGGAGTTCGTCCGGGTCATGGTCACCAACGCGCTGAGCCCGCTGCGCGTCATCGAGGCCCTCCAGGACCTCGTCGAGCCAGCGGGCACGATCGCGGTGATGTCCTCGGGCCAGGGCAGCGTGGCCAACAACGAGCGCGGCGGCCACGAGGTGTACCGCGGCAGCAAGGCCGCGCTCAACACGTTCATGCGCAGCTACGCGGCCCGACACAGCGGCGAGCCCCGGCCCCTGGTCCTGATGGCCCCCGGCTGGGTGCGCACCGACATGGGCGGCTCGGACGCCCTGCTCGGCATCGACGAGAGCATCCCGAACGTGGTCAGGACGCTCGACGCCCTCCGGAGCAGCCCGGGCCTGCACTACGTCGACTACCTCGGCCGAACCGTGGCCTGGTGAGCGCGACGCTCCGGAACACCACGGCGCTGATGGGCCGCGGGTTCGACCCGACCGTCGAGCCCGCGCAGCACCCTGCTCCCCCGCTCAGGAGGGGAGGACCGCGAGCCAATCGGTCAGGATCCGGTTGACCTCGGTGGGGCGTTCCTGCTGGACCCAGTGCCCGCAGCCGTCGAGGATGTGGCTGGAGAGCAGGCCGGGCAGGGTCGCGGGGTAGGCCGCGATCGCGTCGGCCAGCCAGGTGGTGGAGGCGTCCCGGCTTCCGCCGATGAACAGGGACGGCTGGGTGACGGGGGCACCCTCGAAGTCGGCGAGGTCCTCCCAGTCCCGGTCCATGTTCCGGTAGCGGCCCAGCGCTCCGCTCATGCCGGTTCGCTCGAACTCTCCGGTGTAGATGTCGAGTTCCTCCACGCTGAGCCAGGCGGGCCGCCGTCCGGCGGGGAACCGGTCGCGAAGTGTCCCGCCACGGCTGACGAAGTGCGGGTCGGGTGCGCCGGCCGCCGGCATGGTGTCGGCGGACAACGCGGCGTAGAAGCCCGCGAGCCAGCCGCGCACGTCCGGTTCGATCTCGGCCTCGGCCCGGCCCGGCTTCTGGAAGTAGGAGACGTAGAACTCCTCGTCGCCGCACAGTTGCGCGAAGGCCTCGCTGGGCCTCGGGCCGCCCCTCGGGAGGTAGGGAACGCTCAGCAGCCCCACGGCACGGAAGACGTCCGGTCGGATCAGGGCGGAGTTGGCGGCGATGGTTGAGCCCCAGTCGTGGCCGACGATCACCGCGGACCGTTCACCCAGGGCGTGCACCACCGCGACGTTGTCCTCGACCAGGTCGAACATCCGGTACGCGGTCACCTCCTCGGGCCTGGAGGAGCGCCCGTACCCGCGGACATCGATGGCGACCGCGCGGTATCCGGCAGCGGCCAGCACCGGCAACTGGTGGCGCCAGGAGTACCAGGACTCCGGGAACCCGTGCAGCAGCAGGACCAGCGGCCCGGCACCCTGCTCCACCAGGTGGATCCGGCCGGCAGGCGAGGGGACCAGCCGGTGAGTGGGGCCCGTGGTCCGCGACGGTGACATGTGTCCTCCTGGGATCTCGATCCGGCGTACGCCAAGTTCGGTTCGGCGAACCGACATTCGACGACCCGCTGTTCGGCGGCGTGATGCCGATGCAGTGCCGATCATGCTGCGCGCGTACCGCGGAGGGCGAGGCCTGTTGCCATTTCAGCAAAGCAACCCGCGGCCCGCCCGTGACAATGCTCCGATCGGTCACACCGATGGCCACACCGCTACGCCCTCGCGAGCAGCGCGCTCAACTGCCCGTTCCAGGTGTTCCGTACGCAAACGCCCAGTGCCGGGCGGCCGCAGCGGCATCAAACCCAACGAGTCGTTCGGCACAGCGCACATGTTCTCGCGAAGGTGTGCAAGGTGGCGCCGAGATGGCACAGGTCCGTGCTGCGGGTCACCGATTCATGCTGGCCGGGCGTGGACGTACGAGATTGGCCCGTACTGCCTCGGATTCGTCGAACATGACGGTCAGATCGTCGGCGGGGATGGTGAATCGCCCTTGCGCCCAACGTCCTGCGACGAGCCAGACCGAGTCCGACCGGTGGGGATCGCCCTGGTCATGGCGGACGGGCGCGAAGTCGAGCCGGATCCAGACGGGGGTGGCGCCTCCGGAACCCCATTCGACCCAGGCCAGCTCGGTGTGGAGTATCTCGCGGTGGAGCAGGCCGGACCAGCGCGGGTGGTCGGTGACCGGTATGAGCGCGGGGAAGCCGGAATTGCCGGGCCTGGTCGGGAACGTCTCGATCGGCTGGTCGAATACTTCGATGCCATAGCCGTCGAAGCTGTCGTTCCAGATCAGCGTGAACACCACGCCGAGGTGCGTGGTGAACTGGCAGCCGAAGGTCGGCTCGTGCCCCTGGCGCAGGTCCCATTCCGCGGGCTCAAGCCCGTCGGGCCCACCGGTCGGCACGACGTAGTCGACCTGGTCGATGAGCAGGCCGCGCAGTGAGGCGACGGTTCGCTCCAGTTGCCGTGCTGTGGTCTTCGGTCCGGTCATGACTACGATGATCACACTGAGCGGTGCGGTGTGCCGCTGTTTCTCTCCGCCCGGGCACTGTCAGGGTATGGGGTTCTACCGTGACATCGCCGCCGGTTCGTCGACGTCCCCAACCGGCCGGGCCGTCGTGGACGACCACCCGGTCATGAGTGCAATCGTTCTCCGACGCCCCTACCCCCTGGAGAAGACCCGCTGCGCGCTCCCCCGCGGCTGGCCGCCCAGGCTGGCCACCGCCCCCTCTCGCTCCTCCTGCAGATAGATCTCGCAGTCACCCCCGGAGTAGTAGTCCCGCAGCACCACGAAGACCCCCGACCCCGCGTCGTCCACACTCCCCGCCCGCCAACTCCCCTGGTACTCCCCCAACGCCGCACCCTGCCCGACGGGATCCTTCGCGCAGAAGTACCCGTCGAGCCGCACCTCGCCGAGCCGGCCCCCCTCCCGCAACTCGATCACCTCGTCCCGCGACACCCAACGCCCCACATAGTCCTTCGGATCCGGCCCGCCCGACCGGATCTTCAGATACCCCGTCAGCCCCGCGATCAGCAGGACACCCGCCAACAGGACAGCGCCCTCCCGGGACTTCAGGTACGTCCATCGACCAGCCACAGCTCCTCCTCGCTCCACGCCGTCGTACTCGAAGTCACCGCGGCACCTCAGCCCTTCTCCATGACGAACCCCTTGCTCGCCAGCAGCCACAGGTCCTTCTCGTTGGTCATGGCCGTCAGCCAGATCCTGCAGTTGCCTCCCCCGTCCTTACGGGTCGCCGTCACATACACCCCCCGACCGGCGTCGTCGAGATAGGACTTCTTCCAACTCCCCTCCAGTTCCGTCGGCTGTGCCGGATCGGCCGCCCCGCTGTCGCACACGTAGGCCGGCACCGTCGCGGACCCGATCCGCCCGTCCGGGAGGAACTCGAGCACCGCCGTACCGCCGCTCCACCGTCCGACCGGGTCGGACACCTCAGACCAGGAAGGCCGGAACGTCAGCCACACGACCACGCCCACGCCGAGAACACCGAGAACCCCACCCAGCACGCCGAACAAGACGCGCCGTCCCCTCGTCACACGATCCTCCATCGAATGCCTGATCGACCAATTCACATGACATTCGAACACCGAAAACAGTACCGACCGGTGCCCCTTCGCGGCGAACCTCTCGACCGGGCCTACCTGTGTGCTTCTGTCGCAGACCTGCCCACTCCTTGGCTCGCCGGACACTGTCCGCCCGTTGACATGCACGCGAGAATCATTCGGTGGACATCATCAGCGAACACTCAACGCCCCGCGGACGAACCCGCCGACGGGGAGCGAAGATCTCGCTCCTGCTCACCGCCCTTCTCGCCGGCTCCACCCTCCTCCCGGCGACGGCCTCCGCCGCCGGGCAGGACCCGGAGCAGATCTGTGGCAAGACGGTCCAGGGCCGCATCCTGGAAAAGTACCGGGAGTACCGGACCACGCTCGGCTGCCCCAAGGACAACGAGCAGACCGCTCCCGACGGGGTGGGCCGGTTCAGTGAGTTCGACGGCGGCTCGATCTACTGGAGCCCCTCCACCGACGCCCACGCCATCTGGGGCCTCATCCGCGACAAGTGGGCCGCCATGGGCTGGGAGAAGGGCTCCCTCGGCTACCCCACCAGCGACGAACTCTCCCTCCCTGACGGGGCCGGGAAGCGCCAGGTGTTCCAGGGCGGCTCGCTCTACTGGCATCCCACGCGCTCCAACGGCGTCCACCCCGTCTGGGGCCTCATCGGCCAGCGCTGGGGACAGGCGGGCTGGGAAGGCGGGGTGTACGGCTACCCCGTCACCGACGAACTCCAGCAGGAGGGCGTCACCCAGATGTTCGAGCACGGCCCCATCCGGTGGTCGCCGAACGAGACCGCGAACCCGCTGATCCCCCGCGCGAACGCCCAGTTCTTCCAGGGCAGCCCGGCCCCGGGCGATCTGAAGGAGAGCGCCACGCTGCTGCCCAAGGGCCCCGACCGGGGCGTCGTCGTTGTGCGCGGCTACATCGGCGACGACGGCAACCCGATCAACCACTCCCTGGGCAACCACCGCCTGTGGAGCACCGAACCCGAAGCCAGCTCCAAGGTGGCCATCGCCTGGGACACCGCCACGGGCCAGGTCGGGATCTACGTCGACCAGTCCTGCGTCGGGGATCTGACGTGCCGCAATGCCAAGCCTCTGGTGCGCACGGAGCACGCCAAGGTGGTCCAGGACGACCGGACCCCGCAGAACGAGTACTGGGCGGAGCCCTACGGTGACGGCGGCATCCGGGTGGACGTGTCGGCGGTCAACTCGTTCGTGGACGTCCCGGGCTCGCAGTACGCGGACCTCGGCCGGATCAACGCGACGTTCCACATCTACCCGCATCGCTACGACGACAAGAACAAGAACTTCACCGGCTTCGACGTCGACACGAACAAGGACAAGTACCCGTCCTGGGAGGTCCTGCGCTACCCCCGCCTGCTGGAGAACTCCGGTTCCCCGCAGGCCCTGTGGCAGGGCGCCGTGTGGCAGGGTTCCATCACGGACCTGAAGGCCCCGCAGCACCTGTGCCACCGGAACGACCCGGACCACGCACCCGTCAACATGACCTGCAACTGATCAACGCGGCAGGGCCGGTCCGTCCGGTCTCCCGCTCAGTCCACCGGCACGACGTACGGCCTGGCGGAGTGGGCGCCGATTCCGGCGCTGCGGAGGCGGCCGGGCGAGGGACTCGTCGCCTTGGAGGCCCTGTACTCGTGAAGTTCCGGCCGGTGAGACATGTTGTCCCACTGGCCGGAACTTCACGAGTAGTGAGGCCCCCTGGAAAGCGCCGCACCGGTCGGGCCTTCTCGCGTTCTCGGCCACCCCGATGAGCGCTCACGGTGAGATGAGACCGCTCAAGGTCCGGTGCGACAGGACACCAGGCAGCCTCGATACCGCGCCTCGATACCGCGCCTCGATGCCGCCCCACCCTGCCGACACCCGAGCCCGGCCTGCCCGGACGGGGGCCGGCAGGCCTCGGTCAGCGCACGATGAAGGCCTCGGTGAGGGACCCGCCGGGGGGAAGCTCCGAGCACGGGATGTCGGATGCCCGTTCGGTGACCAATTCGCCGACGCGGGCGAGGACGACTCGGAGGCAGGCGCTCCCGACTTCGGAGGCCCCCCACCCCGTCGGGTACACCACGTCAGCCATCACGCCCACCACGACGGAGCCCCCGTCCCTGCCCAGCGTGACGACGTGCACCGCGGTGCGCGCCGCGAGCGCCTCCAGCGACATGGCCGTCTGCGGCCCGGCGGTGAAGGCCGGTACCAGCCCGGCCGCGTACCGATGGGCATCCGCCCCGGCCTCGGCCTGCGCCCGGACGCGACGGTCCCCGGCCGCGGACCGGTCGTTGAAGGCGCTGACGACGAAGGCCGTCGCAGCCAGCACCAGTACGGCGGCGGCCACGGCGAGTACCCAGCGAAGAACCCTCATCTGATCCACTCCGAGACAGCTGGCCCTGGCAGGCCGAGCGGGTTGGACAATCGGGAAGCGCCGGCGGAAGCACGGCGGTGCGCCTCCCTCCCCGGCAGGAAGAAAGGGGCACCACGCGTCACGGCCGGCCGCATGCGACTCGTTCTCCTCCCACCGCCCAACTCATCGGCGCCAGCGCCGGATTCATGACAACCCTACGGTTCGTCGACGCCGCCCTGACTGTCACCTCCGCCGCCACCGCCACGGATTCCCCCACCGCACCGACCGCCCGACCGCCCGACCGCCCGACCGGCTGGACGTCCGGATGCGTCGTCAGCTGCCGCAGGCGCAGTCTGCGGCAGCCGCCTCCTCGGTACCGGTGCAACAGCCCTGCGGTGCGGCGTCGGCGCTCTTGCCGAGGGTGTCGGCGTCGGCCTTGACGACGTAGACCTCCCAGGGCTCCTTGCCGGGGCCGGTGACCCAGACCTTGTCCTGGAGGGCGTAGCAGCAGGAGGTGTCGTTCTCCTCGAAGGTGGCGAGGCCGGAGTCCTTGAGGCGGGCGGTGGCCGCGGTGACCTGGTCGGCGGTGGCGACTTCGACGCCGAGATGGTCGATGCGGGTGTCCTCGCCGGCCTCGCCTTCGATGAGGACGAGCTTGAGCGGGGGCTCGGCGATGGCGAAGTTGGCGTAGCCGGGGCGGCGCTTGGCGGGTTCGGCGTTGAAGAGCTTGGAGTAGAAGGCGATGGAGGCTTCGAGGTCGGCGACGCGCAGGGCGAGCTGGACGCGGGACATGGCGGTTCTCCCCAACAGGCTGGATTGATGTCTGTCAATGCAACCTTGCGCTCTGGATCGAAGTTCGTCAACATAGACGTATGTCGAATCAGAAACTTCGGGTGCTCGGCCAGGACGACGACGCGGACGGATGCTACCCCGGGCTGCTGACCGCCCCGCTGGACGAGGACCAGGCCGTGGAACTGGCGCGGGTGTTCAAGGCGCTGGGCGATCCGGTGCGGCTGCGGCTGCTGTCGATGATCGCCTCCCGGGCCGGGGGCGAGGTGTGCGTGTGTGACCTGACCCCGGCCTTCGACCTGTCCCAGCCGACGATCTCCCACCACCTGAAGCTGCTGCGGCAGGCCGGGCTGATCGACTGCGAGCGCCGGGGCACCTGGGTGTACTACCGGCTGGTCCCCGAGATGACCGACCGCCTCGCCGGCATCCTGACCCGCCCGGCGGCCGAGCCCCTGCCCGCACCCGCCGGGGCCACCTCGTGAGCACCCAAAACGCGCCGAACACGCCGAACGCACCAGCCGCACCGACCACGCCGAACGCTCCGGTGGCGGCCCGGCTGTCGTTCACGGACCGCTACCTCGCCCTGTGGATCCTGGCCGCGATGGGCCTCGGCATCGGGCTGGGCCGCCTGGTGCCCGGCCTCGGGGGTGCACTGGCGAAGGTGACCGTCTCCGGCGTCTCGCTGCCGATCGCGCTCGGCCTGCTGGTGATGATGTACCCGGTGCTCGCCAAGGTCCGCTACGACCGCCTCGACACCGTCACCCGCGACCGCCGCCTCCTCGTCCCCTCCCTGCTGCTGAACTGGATCGTCGGCCCGGCGCTGATGTTCGCCCTCGCCTGGCTTCTCCTGCCCGACCTGCCGGAGTACCGCACCGGGCTGATCATCGTCGGCCTCGCCCGCTGCATCGCCATGGTGATCATCTGGAACGATCTGGCCTGCGGCGACCGGGAGGCCGCCGCCGTCCTCGTCGCCCTCAACTCCGTCTTCCAGGTCGTCACCTTCGGTGCGCTGGGCTGGTTCTACCTGTCCGTCCTGCCCGGCTGGCTCGGCCTGGAACAGACCGCCCTCGACGTGTCGGTGTGGGAGATCGCCCGCAGCGTGCTGATCTTCCTCGGCATCCCCCTCGCCGCCGGCTACCTCACCCGCCGCCTGGGCGAGAAGGCCAAGGGCCGCACCTGGTACGAGGGCACGCTCCTCCCGCGCATCGGCCCCTTCGCCCTGTACGGACTGCTGTTCACGATCGTCATCCTGTTCGCCCTCCAGGGCGAGGCCGTCACCTCCCGGCCGTGGGACGTCGCCCGGATCGCGCTGCCCCTGCTGGTCTACTTCGCGCTCATGTGGACCGGTTCCTTGTTCCTCGGCCGCGCGGTGGGCCTGGACCATCCGCGGGCCACCACACTCGCGTTCACCGCCGCGGGCAACAACTTCGAACTGGCCATCGCCGTCGCCATCGCCACCTTCGGCGCCACCAGCGGCCAGGCCCTCGCCGGAGTCGTCGGCCCTCTCATCGAGGTGCCCGTCCTCATTGGCCTCGTCCACGTCGCCCTCGCCGCCCGCCGCCTGTTCCCCCAGCCCGCCGCTCCCGGAGGTTCCGCCCGTGCCTGAGCCCAAGCCGTCCGTGCTCTTCGTCTGCGTCCACAACGCCGGACGCTCCCAGATGGCCGCCGCCTTCCTCACCCACCTCGGAGGCAGCCGGGTCGAGGTCCGTTCCGCCGGCTCCGCCCCCGCCGACACCGTGAACCCCGCCGTGGTCGAGGCCATGGCCGAGGTCGGCATCGACCTCTCCGCCGAGGTTCCGAAGGTCCTCACCGCCGAGGCCGTGCAGGCCTCCGACGTGGTGATCACCATGGGCTGCGGCGACGCCTGCCCGTACTTCCCAGGCAAGCGCTACCTCGACTGGAAGCTGGACGACCCGGCCGGCCAGGGTGTGAATGCCGTCCGCCCGATCCGCGACCAGATCGAAACCCGGATCCGCGGCCTGCTCACCGACCTCGGCATCCAGCCCAGCGCGTGAGAGCCCATCGGTAGCCCGGGGCAGCCCTACACGCCGGGCGCACCCCGACACCGGGCGTTCGGCCGCCAGCCACCGGCCACCGGCCACCGAGATCCGGACAACTCGGGCCCACAGCCGTCCGAATTCGCCGGGACCGTCGGCGGCCGGGCGGCGACTGCTTCTACGCTCGCGTCCACACCATGGTCCGAGGGGGGGGAACGCCGTGGCCCGTAGGCCCGTACGACGACGCCGGTCCACTGCCGCCCGCCGCGCACAACAGGCCCGGGACAACGCGCTGACGCTGGGCATCGCGGCGCTGGTCGCGGTCGCCGTGGTGTCGTTCGTGCTGACGTGGCTGGCCCACCACCTGCTCCTGGTCGCCGCGCTGCTGGCCGTCGGCCTGGTGGTGTGCGCCGTCGTGCTGCGCCTGCGGCAGCTGGCCCGACGGCGGGAGCTGGCTGCGCGTACGGCGCAGCTGCGGCACATCGGCCCGTTCCTGACCATGAGTCCGAAGGCGTTCGAGCACGCGCTGGCGGACCTGTGCAGGCGGGACGGGTGCACGAAGGTGACGGTGGTCGGCGGGGCCGGCGACCTCGCGGCGGACGTCCTGGCCACCACCCCGTCCGGACAGCGGCTCCTCATCCAGGCCAAGCGGTACGGGCCACGGACCTCCGTCGGCTCCCAGGACGTCCAGAAGGTCAACGGCACCTACCGCGACGTCCACCGCTGCGACCTGGCGGCCGTGGTGACGACCAGCTCGTTCACCAAGGCCGCCGCCGCGTTCTGCGCGAACGTCGGCATCCACGCCATCGACCGCCGGGCACTGGCCCTGTGGGCCGAGGGAACCGGCAAACCCCCCTGGGCCTGACCGCCCGAACCCCCGGGCCCGCACCGGCCCTGAAGCTTTTTACAGAAGGCCGGAGGGCAGATCGGTGTGTGCTCTGACCTGTTGGTTCATGCGGTTCGGGCCGGGGTTGTGCATGTGGGCGATGGCCTGCACCACGCGGTGCAGGCCATCGCTTTCTGTCGGCAGCCTCGGAGAATTTGACTGCCAATCAGCGATCGGGGAGAGGCCGTTCTTGACCGACTGACGTGTGAACGTGAGCGCTCGCCGACCGTGTCGACCTTCGATCGGTGTGCGTGCTACGTTCCGTGCCCTAACCACAAATAGGCGACCCCGGCAGCGCGCCAACGCTCCGGGGTCCGGCAACAGGAGACCAAACCTCCCGATGCGTGTCCATCGTAGCGCCCACGTGCGCGATTTCACCGTGCTGCCCAACACCATGCTGCAGTACCGGCGGCTGTCCTACACCGCTCGCGGTCTGCTCGCCGATCTCCTCTCCCGCCCGGACGGCTGGCGCGAGGACGGCCGGCACATGGCCGACACCAGCCCCCAGGGGCGCGGCGCCATCCGCAAGGCGCTGAAGGAACTGACCGAGGCGGGCTTCTACCGGGTCGAGAAGATCCGCATGCCCGACGGCACGATCATCACCGAGACCCACGTCTACGACACCCCACAGCCGATGCCGCCGGGTGCCACCCGCCCGGCGCCCGGTGAAGCGACCACCGGCGGCACTGACGCCCTGGTAAAGAACCCGGCGAAAGAACCCACCCACCCCTCCCGGCAGTCCCGAAAGCCCGTCACCACCCCAGGGACGGAAGTACGGGAGGAAGCCGCCGAAGACGACGCGCCGGACGAACAACTCCGCGACGCGGTCGCCACCCTGTTCCGAGTCATCCGCCCCGAACCACGCCTACACCTGGGCGAGGCCGAAGCACACGAACTCGCACCCCTGGTCGCCCAATGGCTCGAACGCGGCAGCACAGCCGCCGACCTCGCCCAAGCCCTGCTGCCGGGCCTGCCCACCCCGATGCACTCGGCAACCGCCGTACTCCGCTACCGCCTGCAGCACAAGATGCCACCCGACCAACCCGCCGAACGACCCACAGCAACCCGCTACACCGAGTGCACCAAATGCCACGACCCAGTCCCCCACCCCGGCATCTGCCGCACATGCGCAGGCCTCGGTGCACGAACGCTCGCCGTCGGTGGGGGCGAGGCGGCCACCCGCCGCGGTGTGGCCTGCGCCAGGACGGCCCTGCGGGCCGCGAAGACCGCCGGCATGAACCTGGGGAGACTGGCCACTGTCGGATAGCCCTTCCCCAGCGCCGAGTTCAGGCGCGCGGCCGCAGCCCAGCGCCGGCCCCAGAACACTTCAAATGAGCGACTCGCAGCTGTTCATACCGTGCCGAGGCCACCTGTGAACGTCCACCGTGCGCCGGTACCGTCCTTGTAGCAGCGCGGGCCTGCGGGGCCGGTGTGGCCACGTTTGAGGAGGAGCACACACGATGATGCGGATCTTCACCAAGACGTTCACGGAGCCCCACACCCAGCAGCGCTCCCTGGCCCACCACCGCTGGATCGCCCGCGCCAACCCCGACGTGCGCATCCCCCAAGTCGTCCACATCCACCCCACCGCGATCGACTTCGAACACCTCGACGGCCACCACGGCACCCCCGACGACCTGCTGACCCTGGCCGACCTCCTCGGCCACCAGCACACCACCGCCCACACCCACGACCTGCACGCCGCCCACCTGAACACACCCCACACCAGCGCCGACCACACCAGCCACGACCACACCAACAACGACGTCACCATCGCCGACTTCGCCGACAGCCGCCGCGAGCGCCTCCACCGGCTTCTGGCCACCGGCACCGTACCGGCCCCGCTCCTGACCCCCGGCGCGATCGACGGCTGGCTGGAGCAGGCCGCCACCATGCCCGCCGCCTTCTACAAGGACGCCAACCCGCGCAACTTCCTCATCACCGACACCACGGTCGCCGTCATCGACTTCGACTCCCTCACCCTCGCCCCTTTCGGCTACGACCTCGCCAAGATCATCGTCACCATCGCC
This sequence comes from Kitasatospora sp. NPDC127121, assembly GCF_042677305.1. NCBI lineage: Bacteria > Bacillati > Actinomycetota > Actinomycetes > Kitasatosporales > Streptomycetaceae > Kitasatospora > Kitasatospora sp. NPDC127121. Next base: position 56,174 of record NZ_JBHXTQ010000019.1, read on the forward strand.
ATGACCGCCGGCCCCCTACCCGAGGACACCATCCGGCGGACCGTAGCCGCCTACAACCGCCATCCCGAGCAACGCGGTCTTCCCGGCTGCTCCTGGCGGGAGTTCGCCGCATGGTGCGAGTTCCACCACATCCTCACCACGCCCCACCACGGCACCAACGGCTACCGGTACAGCTGGCACGCGATCAGGCCGGCCTGGACCACCGACATCCTCCGGAACTCCGACAAGGAGTCCGCACCGTGACGAAGAGCAGCGTGACGCTCCATTCGGTCTATCAACCGACAATGTGACACATCTGCGTGATGATCCGATTTCAGACGGTGATCGACGCGTTCTCGACAGTCCCACCGATCCGCTCATCGCGCACGGGCCCTTGCCGCCACGCTGTACCCGCCGCCACCCCTACGGGTGCGCGAGATCAGGAGGGGACATGGCGAGGGGCACCGCCCACCAGGTCGAACTGCTACGCGCAGAAGTCGGGACGGCCCTTCAGGCCGGCCTGGAGGAGATCCGCAACCACACCGACAGCCTGCGAGCCGAACTCACCGCGACACTGGCGGCCGGCCTGAGCGAACACCGCGACGAGTTCTTCGAGGCGATCGCCAGAGGGCAGCAGGAAACCAGCCGCGCCCACCAGGACAACCGCAGCCTCCACCGCCAGTTGGGCAACCTGCGCAACGAACTCAGCACTCGGCAGAGCAGCGGCCGCGCCTCCCTGGACGGCGGCCCCGCCGAGGCGCCCCTGCCCGCCGTCGACTCCCCCGAGGCCGCGGGCCAGCCGACGGAAGCCGCTCACCCGCCCGGCGGTGATGCCAGCAGCAACTCCCCCGGTACCAACGAACTCCCCGGCGCCGAGCCCCCGGCATCCGAGCAGGCCGCACAGCGGGCCACAGAGCCGGCCTCCCCCTCCGTGACCGGCGAGGCCGCGGAATCCGACAGCGAGGAGACAACCGTGTCCGAGACCACCCCTGCTGACGACGCGCCGACCGCCCCGCACGTCCTCGCCGAGGACCAGCTCAGCCAGATCGCGACCGAGGTCGCCGCCGAGGTCGCCGCCCAACTCGTAGACCTGCTCCGTCCCTCCGGCCTCACGGAGCAGGACACGAAGGTCGATCTGGAGAACACGGAAGCAGTCACGCCGGACCAAGCCGTGATCGACGACCTTCCGAGCGGCCGTGCCGACGACGTGTCCGGTCTCATCCCGGAGCCCTTCCTCTGGGAGAACCACGTCAACACCCTTCTCAAGGCCGCAGCCGTGAAGACCGTCGCGATCTCCTGCCACCCCGAGACCTGGGACTTCCTGGCCGCCCAGGCCGAGGGCGCCGACCACTTCTCGAAGCCGGTCAACGACGGCAACGAGGACACGATCCTGTCCGGCCCCAGCACCATCGCCCTCCTCAACGCGCTCCGGGAAACCGCCTACAGCGGAGTCGGCAGCGGCAACGGCAGCTGCACCAGCATCGGAACGTGGGCCCTCGCCGTCACCAGCTACGAGCGCATCGCCGCCGTCATCAACAGCACCCGGCCCGCCGACGAGCAGGCCGGCACCGACCGCCTGCACCAGCCGCACATCGTCCTCGACGACCGCAGCACCAACAACTCGCCCGCCACCAACTGACCCACCGACACAGCAACCCCGCCCTCGGCGGACGGCGCTGGAGACCGATGCGGAAACGACGAAGGCACATCCACGGCGCATGAGGGCCAAGAACGCCGCTGACCAGCATCAACCACCGAAGGCCGGTCCGGCTGGCCAGCGGAGCTTCGGCAACAAGAACAGAAGGTCACGGACTCGCGCGGAGGGGATCAGCTCGCTGCGCACCCGGGCGCGCGAGGCGTTGTCACAGGGGCTTGGCAGGATGCTCCCATGCTCGCCATCCGTCCTGACCAACACCATGACGATCAGTCAGATCACCCCGACCTCCGGGGTGACTTCGAGGTGCACCTGACCGTGGAGCCCGGCGCCGCCGAGGCGCTGGCCGGGTGGGCCGACGGTCATGGCCTGAAGTTCACCCACATCCTGCTGGCGCGCGGTGCGGCGCCCTCGCAGCCGATGCTCACCCTGCGCGCCAACGGCTCGTTGGACGAGGTCACTGCGGCGACGTCCCGCACCACGGGCCGGCTGGCTCGGGCCGGGTTCACGGTCCTGCGGACGAAGATCGAGGCCACGCCGTGGGCGGAGGGCGTGCCGGTCTCGGACGAGGACGCCGTGCCGCACGGGGAGCGCCGGTACTTCGAACACCACGTCAAGCTGCTGCTCCCGGACCCGCTTCCCACGACCGACCTCGCCGACCCCGCCCGCCTCGCGGACCTCGCCGAGTTGGCCGTCCGCCACGGCGCGCACCTATCGCACAACCCCCGCCGAATACGCGACGACGGCCGGCGCGAGTGGTTCGTGACCCAGCGGTGCCGCCTGGTCGGCCTGAGCACCGCGGGCCACCGCCTGGACGCGCTGCTCCGAGGCCTTGCCGCCGACGGTCGCGAGGTGGTGTCGGTGGAACGCGAGTTCGTCGCCGTGGACAGCGACGAGGCCCTGGACGACGGATGGATCAGCGAGCACGAGCACGAGCAGAACCACGAACGCGAACAGAAGCACGAGCAAGAGGGAGACCCGCGATGACCGAGGACCAGCCCCAGTCGCCAGTGGCGTGGGAGGAACTGCAATACGGGCCGTGGCAGGGCGTCCTGCTTCCCCGGCAGCCACCGCCGGAGGACGTCCGCGAGGATCGGGGCCTGCCCAGGAGCGTCCGGCCGATCGACGACGAGGCGGTGAGCCAGCAGCCGGTCTTCGACCCCGCCCTCGCCGGGTACACCCGGGCCCTGCGGCCCAGTGAACCCGCCTTCACCGACCCGCAGCTCGCCCAACCGTGGCTCGCCGCGCGGCGCGAGGCGCTGAACACCGTGCTGTCCGCCGTCGCCGGCTCGCAGTGGGCCGAGCACCTGGTCCTGCGCGGAAGCGTCCTGCTGCGGGCCTGGTACGGCGAGCAGGCGCGGGAGCCGGGGGACTTGGACTTCGTGGTCCGCCCGACGGACTGGCAGCTGGAGGACGAGCGCACGGACCGCATGTTCGAGGAGCTTGCCGCCGACGCCGAACGGCGCTCGGGCGCGGTGCGGCTGCACGCGGACCAGGCGGTCAGCGACGAGATCTGGACGTACAGCCGGATTCCCGGGCGCCGGCTCGTCCTTCCGTGGTCGGCACCCGGCATCCCCGGCGGGACCGTCCAGTTGGACTTCGTCTTCACCGAACACCTGCCCGTCCCCCCGGAGTCCTACCAGCTCCCCGGCGTCACGGGCCGGTTGTTCGCCGCCACGCCACAGCTCTCCCTCGCGTGGAAGATCCTCTGGCTGGCCTCGGACGACCACCCCCAGGGCAAGGACCTCTACGACGCGATCCTGCTCTCGCGCACCGACGGGGTGCCCTACGACCTACTGCGGCAGGTCTTCACCCAATCCGACGAGACCTGGTCGCGCTGCCCGCTCCTCCCGGAGCAGATCTCCGGGCTCTACGTCGACTGGGACGAATTCGCCAAGGACTACCCGCAGTTCACCGGACCCGTGGAGGAGTACCCGGCGCAGCTGCTCGCCGGGCTCCGCGCGACCTTCGCCGACCACGGCGAGTACGCACTGCGCGCCCAGTGGCTGGCCCCGCTGATCGAGGAACTTCGGGAGGTGCTCGCGCGCGAGGGCATGGACGAGGTCCAGCTACGGATGTCCCGGCAGCACATGGCCGCGGACAACTCCCTGGTGATCACCCGCGAACTACTGCGCGGCGGCCTCGGCGGCACCCTCGAAGACGCCCGCCGCGCGGTCGCCGCCCACCTCGGCGACAAACCGGACCGGAAGACCCGCAAGCTGGCGGAGGCCGCCGCCCGCTACGCCGCCGAGCTCGCCGACGAGCCCCCGGCGGACGGCACCCACACCTGATACCGACCCGGGCGGGTACCCGACACGGGAAGAGGTTCCCGACCACCGAGAAAGCCCAAGGCTCGCCGACCGACCGACCGTGGCCCGGTCGGTCGGTCAGTCAGTCGGCGAGCCGGGAAGGGGAGGTTCAGCGGGCCAGCAGCTCCCGGATCGCCTCCGCGATCTCGTCGGGAGCCTCCTCGGCCATGAAGTGCCCCGCCCGGGTCAGCCGGTGGTCGAGGTCCGGCGCCCACGCCTTCCACACCGCGGCCGCGTCGTAGCCCAGTTGCGCGCCCCAGTCCTGCTGGACCACCGTCACGGGCATGGCCAGCTGCGACCCCGCGTCCAGGTCCGCTCGGTCGTGCGTGACGTCGATGCCCGCCGAGGCCCGGTAGTCCGCGACGATCGACGTCACCGCCGCCGCGCTCGCCCGCAGGTATTCGGCACGGACATCCTCGGGAACGGCGGTCGCGTCGTTGGCCCAGGAGTCGAGGAACGAGCCGAAGAACGCGTCCGCGCTGTTGGCGATCATCGTCTCCGGCAGGCCCGGCGGCTGCGCCATCAGGAAGAGGTGGTAGCCGACCGCCGCCGGAGCGCCGTGCAGGACGTTCCACATGTCGAGGGTCGGCACGACGTCGAGGATGCCCAGGTGCGTGACGGTCTCAGGGTGGTCCAGCCCCGCCCGGAAGGCGACCAGGGCGCCCCGGTCGTGGCCGACGAGGGCGAAGCGCTCGTGGCCGAGGGCGGCCGCCAAGGTCACGACGTCGGCGGCCATGGTGCGCTTGGCGTACACCTCGGGGTCGGTGGCCGCCGGCTTGTCGCTGGCGCCGTAGCCCCGCAGGTCAGGGCAGATCACCGTGTGTTCGTCGGCGAGCCGCTCGGCAACGTGGCGCCACATCAGGTGGGTCTGGGGGAAACCGTGCAACAGCACGACCGGGCTCCCGCTGCCGCCGACGGCAGCAGCCAGCTCCACCCCGTCCGCACCGGGCAGGCGGACGTGATCGAAGCCGGGAATGGTGAGCGTCATGAAGGGCCATCCTTGTCGGTCGGGGGCTGACCGGACCAACCTGGGCGACGGCGATCAGCAACGGATCAGTACCGGCCGCCAGCACAGACCGGTCACTACGGGCCGATCAGCAGCTGATCAGTACGGTCAAGCGCAGCCGACCCCCGGCACGGAGGATGGGGGCATGCGAATCGACGTGCTCGGTGCCGTGCGAGCCTTCCGCGACGACGGCAGCCCGATCGACCTGGGCGGCCCCCGCCATCGTGAGGTGCTCGCCCGGCTCGTCGCCGCCGAGGGGCGGATGGTCACCACCGACACCCTCGTCGACGACCTGTGGACCGATCCACCGGCCCGCGCCGTGGGCGCTCTACGTACGTTCGTCGCCGCGCTGCGCCGCGCCCTCGAACCCGACCGGCCGCCCCGCGATGCGCCGCGCGTCATCGTCACCGAAGGGCCCGGCTACGCGCTGCGCCTGCCGCGTGAGGACGTGGACGCCCACCGCTTCCAGGACACCCTGGCCCGCGCCCGCCGCCGCCCTAACACAGTGACCGGACCCGACACGGTGACCTACCTCGCCAGGGCGGCCGGCCTCAGCGCGGCACTCAAGGACTGGCGCGGCCCCGCGTACGCCGACGTGACCGGCGCCGCATGGGCGCAACGCGAGCGGACCCGGCTGGAGGAATTGCGGCTGGAGGCGGTGGAACTGCGCGCCCGCCTCCTCCTCGACTCCGGTGACTCCTATGACTCCGGTGACTCCGGTGACTCCGGTGACTCCGGTGACTCCGGTGAAGGGGCCGGTCTCGTCGCCGAACTGGGCGCCCACGTCGCCGAACACCCGTGGCGCGAGCCGGCCTGGGGGCTGCTGGCCCGCGCGCTGTACCGCGCGGGCCGCCAGGCCGACGCGCTGGCCACCCTCCGCCGCGCCCGCGCGATGCTCGTCGATCAACTCGGACTCGACCCTGGCGCCGAACTCCGGCGTCTGGAGACGGACATCCTCAACGGGGCCGTGAACCTCGAAGGCGCCCGTACCGGGTGGCGCGGCCCGGGCGTCCGGCTCGGCCCGCGCACCACCGTGGATCTGGCCCGCACCCTCGCACTGGCGGGTGGCGACGCCCTCGTCCACTCGCGACGCGACCGCCTCGCCGCCATTCAGGCGGCGGAACGCACGGGAGACCTCTTCCTGACCGCCCGGATCATCGGCGCCTACGACGTGCCCGCCATCTGGAGCCGGGCCGACGACCCCGAGCAGTCCCGCGCGGTCGTCGCGGCTGCCGAGCGCACGCTCACCGCGCTCGGCACCGGCGGCACCGGCGGCACCGGCAGCCCCGGCAGCACCGACGGCACCGACGGCACCGACGGCCCCGCCGACCTGGCGGCCCGCCTCCTGGCCACGGTCGCCGTCGAGAGCCGCAGCGCCGACCTGTCCGCGGCCGAGCTGGGGCGCGCGCGGCAGGCGGCACAACGGGCGGAGGCGCTGGCACGGGGCCTGGCCGATCCCGCCCTGCTGGTCTTCGCCCTCAACGGGGTGTTCCTGCAGTCCTTCACCCGCCCCGGGCTCGCGGCGGTACGGGACGGGATCGGCGCCGAGATCCTCGATCTGGCCGCCCGGCACGAGCTGCCGAACTTCGCCGTACTCGGCCGACTCGTCCGCCTCCAGTCCGCCTCGGCCCTCGGCGACCTCGACGCCGCGGCCTCGCACGCCGAGGCCGCCGAGCGGCTCGCCGCCACCACCGAGGCGCCCCTCGTCCCCGTCCTCACCGGGTGGTTCCGGGCCCGGGCCACGGCCGCCCGCAGCACCGAACCGGGCGGGCCGACCGCCGCCACGGCCGCAGCGCACTACCGGGCCGCCGAGAACGCCCTCCAGCAGGCCGGAATGCCGGGGTTGCACCGCGGCCTGTTCGCGCTCGCGCTCCTCGGGCTGCGTCTGCTGCACGACCGGCCCGCGCCCACCGACCCGCACCTCGACTGGGGCCCGTACCGGGCTTGGGCGCGCCCCCTCGTGCTGCTGGCCCAGGACCGGGTCGAGGAGGCCCGTACCGCGCTCGCCGCGGTGCCCGAACCGGCGCGTGACCACATGCAGGAGGCCATGTGGTGCCTGACCGCCCGCGCCGCCGTACGCCTCGGCGAGCCCGGAATCGCCGCACGCGCCGGGGCTGCCCTGCGCGGTGCCCGTGCGGAACATGCCGGCGCCGCCAGTGGAATGCTGACGCTGGGCCCGGTGGCGCGGTACCTGGCGGAGGCGGAGGCATGCGCCGGAGCGGGGTAGGCGGTGCTGCCCGGGTACACGGCGCCCCCGGCCGGCACCTCACCGTCTACCGAGCCGAACCCGCCCCCGCCCCCCGGCCTACCCCGCGGTCCTGAGCACGCACAGGCGGCGGGTGGCACGGGTGAGGGCGACGTACAGGTCGCGTTCGCCGGCCGGGCGGGCGGCGGTGATCTGGTCGGGGTCGACGACGAGGACGGCGTCGAACTCCAGGCCGCGCGCCTCGGAGGCGGGGACGAGGCGGACGTGTCCGGGCAGGCCGGCGGCCTCCAGCTCCGGCAGGCGGGCGTCTGCGCAGACCACGGCGAGGAGGTCGCCGGGGTGGGCGGCCGTCTGGGCGCGCAGTTCGGCCAGGACGGCGGCGGCGAGGCCGTGGGCCGGGGCGGTGAGGGTGCGCGGGGGTTCGCCGTGGCGGATGGCGCGGGCGTGGGCCTGGCCGGGGGCGATGCGGGCGAGCAGGTCGGTGGTGGCGGCGAGGATCTCCTGCGTGGTGCGGTAGCTGACGGTCAGGGTGTGCAGGTCGAAGCGGCTCCCGGTGTGCGGGTGGAGGGCCTCGTGCCAGTCGCGGGCCTGGGCGGCGGGGCCGGCCTGGGCGAAGTCGCCGACGACGGTCATCGAGCGGGTGGGGCAGCGGCGCAGCACGGCGCGCCACTGCATCGCGGTGAGTTCCTGGGCCTCGTCGACGACGACGTGGCCCCAACTGCGCTGCGGGGGGCCGTCGAGCAGGGCGGCGGCCTCGTCCAGCAGCGGAAGGTCGGCGTCGGTCCACGGGGCGTCGGGGGCGCGCAGCAGGCGGGCGCGCTGGTCGTCGGAGAGGTGGGGCAGGTGGGCGGCGAGGGCGGCGGGGTCGGTGAGCAGGGCGCGGACGGCGTCGTGCGGGGTGAGGGTGGGCCAGTGGGTGTCGAGGACGCGGTCGAGGTGCGGGTCGTCCAGCAGGGCCGCGCGGACAGCCTCGGCGTCGAAGGTGCCGTCGGTTCCCGCGGTGCCGCCGGTTTCCACAGCGCCATCGGTACCCGGGGCGCTGCGAGCACATGAGCCGTCGAGACCGAGCCGGCGCAGGTCGGCGGCGGCGACGCGGTCGAGGTTGAGGCCGGTGAGCTGGGCGACCTCGGCGTCGAGCTGGTCGAGGGTGTCGGCGGTGTCGCGTTCGAGGGCGCGGGTGAGGGCGTCGGCCAGCAGGTCCTTGAACAGGCTCCGGGCGCGATTGTGGGCGAGGCCGTCGGCGGTGGCGGCGCGGGCGGCGGCGGCGAGGTCGGACTGCGGCAGGTGCACCTCCTCCTGGCCGACCCGTATGGCCAGGCCGTCCGCCGCCGGGGCCTGGCGGGCGCGGACCACGGCGGCCAGGGCGTCGGCGAGAGCGGGGTCACCCTTGAGGCGGGCGGTCTGCGGCTCCTCGGGCGCCGCCGGGCCGGGGGTGGCGGGGGCGAGGTCGGCGCAGGTCGCCAGGGCGACGTCGTTCTCGCCGAGCGAGGGCAGCACCTGACAGATGTAGTCCAGGAAGCGGGCGTTGGGGCCCAGCACGAGGACGCCGCGTTCGGCGGCGCGCGGGAAGGCGTACAGCACGTAAGCGGCGCGGTGCAGGGCCACCACCGTCTTTCCGGTGCCGGGGCCGCCCTGCACCACCGTCACTCCCCGGTGGCGGGAGCGGACGATCGCGTCCTGCTCGGCCTGGAGGGTGGCGACCGCGGCGCCCATGCGTCCGGTGCGCCGGGCCGACAGGGCCTCCAGCAGCGGGCCGTCGCCGATCACGTCCTCGCGGGTGGGGTCGGAGCCGTCCAGCAGTTCGTCGCTGACGGCGGCGACGGTGCGGCCGTCCAGACGCAGGTGGCGCCGGCGCCGCAGGCCCATCGGGTGGACGGGCGTGGCCTCGTAGAAGGGCCTGGCGGCCTCGGCCCGCCAGTCCACCAGCAGCGGCAGTTCGTCCGTCTCGGTGTGCAGGCCCAGGCGCCCGATCCGCAGCGCGGTGCCGTCGGCGGTGTCGAGGCGGCCGAACACCAGCCCGTGGCCGGCGCCTTCCAGGCGGCGTACCTCCCCGGCCCACCGCGCGGCCGCCACGTCCCGCTCGTACACGGCCCCGGCGCCGTCGGCGGGCGCGGCGAGGGTACGGGCCAGTTCGGCGCGCGCCTGCTCCAGGCGCCGGTCGTACTCGGCGCACACAGCCCCCACCTGCACGTTTTCCGCCTGCACCTGGCACTCGGCACGGTCATCGCTGTACGGCACGACGGGCCTCCTCTCGGGTTCGGGCCGTCACTATGCGGGGGCGGGCGGGGGAAAGTAAAAGTTGACGAACGCGCCGCCGTTGCGCCCTCGGCGCCTCACTTCCCCAACTCTCAACCCACACACCACATCTGACGTAACGTCAAACAGTCACGCACGGGTGGCCGCTGAGCACGTCGGGGCCGCAGGGTGAGCGGCTGGCGACGGCGTACGACGGAACCGGCACGCCATAGGACGCCCCTATAGCGCCTAGCGACGCGCGAGCAGTGGGCGCGCCTCGACGCGGGGCCGGGCCAGGACACCACCGCTCCCCCGCTGGGGCGCGACGGTCAGCCCGACGACATCGCCGACGCGATCCTGTTCCTCCTGTCCGGCCGGGCGAGTTGGCCGGCTGGCTGGCTGGCTGGCTGGCTGACGGGGAGCAATCTCGTCGTGGACGGCGGCGAATTCCCCAGGGGCTGACGGCAACGCACCGCGGCCCCGGCTGGTGGCCTGGTTCGACCGGCCCGGCTACCTTGATCACATCGGCGGCCGGCAGCAGGGCGTCCGATGCCGACCAGGTCGGCAGACCCGGAAGAATCCAGATCCGAGACACCGAGGAACCAGAGATGCGCACCCTGATCAGCACCGCCTTCATCTCGCTCGACGGCGTTGTGGAAGGCCCGGGCGGGGAGCCCGGCTACCGGAACTCCGGCTGGACCTTCAAGGACATCGAGTTCCTTCCCGAGGCCTTCGAGATCAAGGGGCGGGAGCAGCAGGAGGCCACCGCGATGCTGCTGGGCCGGGTCAGCTACGAGGCCTTCAGCTCGGTGTGGCCCGACATGGCGGACTTCGCCGACTACAAGGTGATGCCGAAGTACGTCGTCTCCACCACCCTCACCGAGGACGACCTGGTGTCGAACTGGGGCGAGACCACGATCCTGCGCTCACTCGACGAGGTTGCCGCGCTGAAGCGGACCGAGGGCGGCCCGATCATCGTGCACGGCAGCGCGACCCTGAACCAGGCCCTCTCCGACGCCGGTCTGGTCGACCGCTACCACCTGCTCGTCTTCCCGCTCCTGCTCGGCGCGGGCAAGCGCCTGTTCAGCACGACGGACAAGGACACCCAGAAGCTGACGCTCGTCGAGCACGAGGTCTACCCCAACGGTCTGCAGAAGCAGGTCTTCGACGTCGTCCGCTGACGTTCCCCGCAGACCCGGAAAGCCCCCGCGCCGACCACCGCGCGGCGCCGGCCCCGCCGCAGGGGCCACGTCCCGCCGTTGCGAGCCGCCGGCGCGGGGGCTACAGGTCCGCGAGCCAGGGATGCCCGGGGTGGACGCAGGCGAGCAGCTCGGCCAGGGTCTCGCGCTGCGCCGGGGTCATCAGCGGGACGGTCGTGTCAAAGTCCGCCTGGTCCTTCCGGCGGAGGTGCTTGGCCTTGAACAGCAGGACCAGCTCGGGCGCCAGGTACGGGATGCCATCTGCCGTGTGGCGGATGATCTCGCTGTAGGGAAAGCGGATCCTCTCATCGCGCCGGCAGATCCAGACGTCGCCGTCGTGCGGTTCGCGGAACACATCGAGCAGGTAGTCACCGGTGGCCGGATCGCGCAGCCAGGTCTGATGGGTGGCGGCCAGCACCTCCGGTGCGGCATCCTCCCAGATCCGGCCGCTGCCCACCGCGTCGAAGACGTACCCGGGGAAGCGGCTGCGGACCTCGGGAAAGCTCGCGGCCGGAATCGCGATCTCGATGTCCCCGTGCGCACGCGCCTGCCCGCCCCGGAAGAGGTCCAACGCCCACCCCGCGGCCACACACCACGGCGTGCCGACCCCCGCCAACCGCCGCGCGACCTCCTCCGGCGTCCAGCACGACGACCACCTGTCGTCGAGGGCCGCGATCTCGTCGGCCGACAGCTCGATCCCACCGCCGGGCAGTTGCTCACTCACCCCAGGAATCTACCAACAGCCCAGCAGCGCCGTGACGGTGATCGACCACTGGAGCACCCGGCTTCGCAGCAGCCGACAGGGCACCCGTCAGGTCGGGGGCGAGGAACTCCTTGTGCCGGCTCGGACAGTCAGAGGTGAGGCCAGGGATCGATGCCCGCCTCCTTGAGGCGTCGTTCCTCCCGCCAGTTCAGGAAGACCGGCTGGTCCGGGGAGAACATGCCCATGGGCTGAGGACTGATCTCGCCGGTCAGGAACCCCACGAGGAAGTCGACCATGCCGCAGTCGTACGCGACCCAGTCACCACCGCGGGTGAGTACGAGGGTGGTCCATCTGTCGGGATCCGGATCCGTGGTGTCCCAGAACGCCTGGCTGGCGCTGCAATCCACGGCCCACGAGATCCTCCCCCGCAGGGCCGGGCCATCGTCGGGTTCCAGGTCGAGCAGCTCATACCCGCACTCGATCAGCTCTTCGAAGCTCAGGGGACCGCGAGGGCCTTGGGCAACCTCCAGCGGCAGCCCTATGGAGAGCGAGCAATTGATCGACCCACCACCGTAAGTGGAGACGAAGTCGCGGTAGTCCGCCGGGAACGAAGTGCCCCACCTACGAACCGCCTCGTCCCAGTCGACGGGATCGCCGGCTCCGGAGTGCGGCGGCAGAATCCCAGCCAGTCGGGTAACACCCGGGTGCATCAGCAGTGCCTCTCGGAGAGCTCGGACAAGGCCCTGCCGAGCGTTCACATGTGCGCGCGGCCCGTCACCGCGGCCTGAGACACCCTATTGATCACGTCTCCGCGAGGCGAACTCCGTGACCTATTGTCACCAGCCACAGAACAGAACCTGAGCCAGAACCCGATTTCCGCGACGAGCCCCGAGACCCCCCCGGCCCACGGCCCGACCCTCATCGTCACTCCTCGAACGCGAAGATCATCTAGTGCCAGGCGACCGGTACTGCTCAACCGGATTCGCCACGTAGTGCTCCGAACATCGGCAGGCAGGGCGAGAGCCCGCCGGGGCAGCGCCGGTCAGCTGATTTCCGGCGCGGACCTTCTGCTCCCCCACCGGTACGCCCCAGCCGGGCCCGGCCGAGGCTTCGGCCAGGCCCGCACCGAGGCCTCAGCCAGCGCCGTACCGAGATCGGTACGCCCCGGCGACGACTCAGGGGACGGCCTCCACGGACTCGCCCGGCGGGTGGTGCAACCGGTGCAGGCCCGCGTAGACGGAGCTGCGGAGGAGGAGCTCGGTGTGGGTGCCGTGGGCGACGATCCGGCCCTGGTCGAGCAGGACGATCTGGTCGGCGTCGCGAACGGTCAGCAGGTTGTGCGAAATGATGATCGTCGTGCGATCGGCCATGAGCAGACGCAGCGGGCCCATGATCCGTTGGCTCGACTCCGCGTCCAGGGCCGTGGTGGGCTCGTCGAGGATGAGGACGGGGGCGTCCCGGACCATCGCGCGGGCGATCGCGAGGCGCTGGCGCTGGCCGCCGGAGAGCAGCCGGCCGCGCTGGCCGACCAGGGTGTCGTAGCCGTCCGGGAGCCGGGTGATGAACTCGTGGGCGTCCGCCGCCCGGGCCGCCGCCAAGATCTCGGCCTCACTCGCCTCGGGGCGCCCGTAGGCGATGTTCTCCCGGACGGTGCCGTGGAAGACCAGGGTCTCCTGGAGCACCACCGCGACGTTCTCGCGCAGGTCGGTGAGGGCGAGGTCGCGCAGGTCGAGGCCGTCGAGCCGTACCGCGCCGTCGTCCGGGTCGTAGAAGCGCAGCAGCAACTTGGCGACGGTGGACTTGCCCGCGCCGCTGGCGCCGACCAGGGCCAGCGTCGCCCCCGGTGCCACCTCGAAGGACACCCCCGCCAGCGCGGGCGCCTCCACCTCCGGGTAACGGAAGGTGACGTCGTCGAACTCGATGCCGCCCCGGGCGCGACCGAGCGACCGGGGGGTGACGGGATCGGTCACCTGTGGACGCTGGTCGAGCAGTTCGATGATCCGCTCGGCGGCGGCGGAGGCCGCGTAGAAGGTGTTGCCGAGTCCGGACATGCTCTGGATCGGGCCGTAGAGCCTGCTCAGCAGGGTGAGGAAGACGATGAGGCCACCGAAGGTGAGCCGGCCGTGCACGAGTTCCCAGGCCCCGAGGCCCATGACCACCAGGCCGCCGAGCAGTTCGACGAAGTCGACCGCCGGCCCGTAGAGCGCTCCGATCCTGGTCGAGGCCATCGCCGCGTGGTACCGGCCGACGCTCTCGCGCTGGAATCGGGCGTGCTCCCAGCCCTGGCGGTTGTACGCCTGGACGAGCGCGATGTTGCCGAGCGTCTCCTCGGCGACCGCGCTGATCGAGCCGCTGCGCTGGCGGCGTTCGCGCGAGGCCGCCCGGATCAGCTTGGCGAAGCGGCGGGCGGTGAGGAAGAACAGCGGCGCGGCGACCAACGCGACCAGGGTCAGCTCCCAGCGCAGCACCAGCAGCAGGCCGACGTAGATGCCGAGCCTCGCCACCTGGCCGAGCGCGTTGACGATGCCGGAGAGCAGGAAGGTCTCGACCGCGTCCACGTCGCCGGTCACCCGGGACAGCACGTCGCCGAGCCGCCGGCGCTCGAAAAAGCCCAGTGACAGGCCCTGGATGTGCCGGAACACGTCCGACCGCAGGATGAGCAGGAAGCGTTCGCTGACCCAGGTGGAGATCACCCGGCGGGCGAAGCCCAGGACTCCGGAGAGCAGGGTCAGCCCCACATAGGCGAGGGCGATCGGCAGGAACAGGTCCAGCCGGTGCGGAATGAGCATGTCGTCGATGACAATCTTGAACAGCCAGATCTCCATCGCCTCGATCGCCGGGCCCACCGCGACCAGGGCCAGCAGCACCACCAGCCATCGGCGGCCGCCCTTGGTGTAAGGCCAGAACCGCCGGAAGATCGCCTGGAGCGGGACCGGCGGTGCCGCGGCGACCACATCGGAGGTCTCGGCGACCGTGAGCAAGCGTCGCAGAGCCGACCGAAGCCTGTGTTTCCTCGTCATCTCACGGTCTTCTCGCTCGTCCCCGAGCCCAGATCACTCCCGGATTGAGAGGAACTCCCGATCAAAGAGACCCTGCTCCGGGAATGGAAGATCTCCACACGCACTGCCGGCGCGGGGCCGCATGGGGTCGCTCCCGGCCGACACGGCAAAGCCGGGCACACGTGCCCGGCCCGCTCTCACAGGGAAGCGATCCTTACCACCGGCCTCCGTAGCCTCCGTAGCCGCCGCGGTCGCCTCCGTAGCCGCCGTAGCCGCCACGGTCGCCACCGAAGTCGCCGCCGAAGTCGTCGTAGCCGCCGTAGCCGCCGTAGCCGCCACCGTCGCCACCGAAGTCGCCGCCGTAGTCGCCACCGCGACCACCGCCGCCCCAGTCGTCACGGAACCGCCCGAAGGACTGGAACTGTCCGAGGAATGACATGATCAACCTTCTTTCGAAGTCCCCCTCGGTCCATCGTCATCCTCACCTCCGCAATGCACAAGCATCGATTGTGCAAAATGTGAAAATTTGATGACTTTTCCGGATTGTCCAACTCGACGGGCGCACGCTTCGACTTCCCGGTCAAGAATCCCCCAAGAAACCGTGCGTGACGAGCCGCCACCCAACTTGCCGATTTCAGGATGAATCATTGCTCCCGAGCAATCATTCACCTCAGGTAGTAGCCATTCAGCTACGGCCGATCATCCAGTCGTGGCGGCAGCGGGTCGCTGACGGTACGGCTCGGGGATCTGCCCGTCGACCGGCACGGCATGGCGGGCGCGACGCTGCGAGGTATGGCTCGTGGGCGAGAACGGCCGGATAGGGCCCTCGAAACTCGGCGGGCGTCACGGGGTGCGTCGCAGCGGGTCGGCACCAGAGGCGCCGGGCAACGCCTGTCGCAACGCCAGCACGCTCAGGCTGAACATCAGGACGCCCAGGGGGATGTGGAACGCCGGCTTGTGCGCGACGCCGAGGACCACCTGCACCGAGGCGAGTGCGAGGAAGCACGGCGCGTACAGGATGGGGCGGGGAGACCCGCCGCCCGGCCGCCATGCCAGGATCGCGGCGAGCACGTACAACATCGACGCGCCGTACATCACGCGCGCTCCGACGCTGTGCAGCACCTCGCCGTGGGCCGAGGACAACAGCAGTCCGGCGGTGACCGCCTGGAAGAGGATCGCCAAGGTCTGCACGGCGATCGCGACGCGCAGGAACGTGATTCCGCCCGGTGCTGTCGTCGTCTGTACGGCCATGATGTGGTCCCGTCTCTTCTGCCTCGCGGCGGCGGATCGGTAGGGTCTCGGCAGTCCGACGACGCAGGCCCGTGAAACGTGAGGTGCGGCGCCGACCTCACAGTCCGGCGCCGGGTTTCGTCGAAGGGGCGAGAGCAGAAGCGGACGACGAAGAACCAGGGAGCGACCATGAGCACCCCATCCGAGTCAGCGCACGACCGGTCCGAGCCGGACCGCGAGCCGGACCTGAGCACGATCGTCGGCGAGCGGCGCCAGCTCATCAATCTCGCCTACCGGCTCCTCGGTTCGCTGTCCGAGGCCGAGGACGCCGTACAGGAGACCTACACCCGCTGGTACGCGATGTCGCGGGAGCAGCAGGCGGCCGTCGCGTCACCCGGCGCATGGCTGACGACGGTGGCCAGTCGCGTCTGCCTGGACGTGCTCGGCTCGGCGCGGGTCCGGCGCGAACGCTACGTCGGTGCCTGGATACCCGAACCGCTGCCCGACCCTTCGGAGTGGATCGGCGGGCTGGCGGGCACCGGCAGGTCCGAGCCGGCCGACCCCGCCGATCGGATCACCTTGGACGAGTCGGTGAGCATGGCCTTCCTCGTCGTACTGGAGTCGATGACGCCGGCCGAACGCGTCGCGTTCGTCCTGCACGACGTCTTCCGCTACCCCTTCGCCGAGGTCGCCGAGATCGTCGACCGGACGCCCGCGGCGTGCCGGCAGCTGGCATCCTCGGGCCGTCGCCGCATCCGCGCCGCACGGCCTCCGGCAGCTCCACCGGCTCTACCGGCTCCGGCGGCCGTGCAGGCTTCACCGGCCGCCCAGGCCGTTCTGGTACGGCACTTCAAGGACGCCTGGGAGTCCAAGGACATCGAGGCCCTTATCGCCCTCCTCGACCCCGACGCCACGATGACCGCCGACGGCGGCGGCCTGGTCGGCGCTGTCCTGCGCCCGCTCGAAGGCGGCAGGAGCATCGCCCAGTACCTGATCCACATCGCCGGCAAAGCCCCCGGCCTGACGCTCCTGGAACGGACGGTCAACGGCCGCCCCGGCCTGGTCGCCCAGCACTCCGGCGTCACCGTGACCGTCGCCGCGTTCGAGACCAGCGGCGATCACGTCACCCGCGTCTGGGCCGTCCGCAACCCGGAAAAGCTCCGCGCATGGACCGGGAGCGAACAGACCTGACCCGACACACCGCGGCAGGGCACCTCAGTCGACGCAGCGTCAAATCACCTTCCCCACGCGAACTTTCGGGCGGCCGGAACCGCTCTCCGTCACCACCCGAGTCCGCAACGAGGCCTCCTCCGGGAGCACCGGGGTGGGCTATGGTCGGTCCCATGCTGACGGAGTGGGCCTGGATAGCAGCCAAGCTGTTGACGGCTCCCGAGACGAAGATCAAGGTCGTCGACTACGGACACCGGCCGTTCGGAAAGTACGCCGAGGCACGTCGCAACCTCCTGGAGCGCCTTGAGGATGAGAAGTCCTGCCAGGACTTCAAGGACGCCGCGCGCCTCCTGCGGGCGAACCGGAAGGCGACCAGCGTGGTGCACAGCCCGCTCATCTGGCTGATCCACGATCTCCCCGCAGGGGAGGACAGCAAGAGAGCGAGCTACCAGCTCATCAAGAGGCTTGAGCCGAGCCTGACCGAGCAACTCCTGCCCGGCCTGGCGACCTCACAGGTCAGCCAGCACGCCCGCCTGGGCGTTGCTCTGCGGGTGCTCAGCGTCGAAGAGGTCTGCGTTCTGCTGCGCTGCAAGCCGCAGAAGGCGAGAGCCCATACGGAGATCTGGCTGTCCGGGCGACTCCAGATGCGCACCCAGCACGTCGCCCGCCGCGCGGTGTGCCGCAGCCACCGGGACGCCGCCTGCACCGCCTGCCGCGGCGGTGCCCAGTGGGAGTGGGAAGAGCCGTTCCTGGCGAGCGACCTCGTACAGCACCTGCTGTCGTACCGCATGAGGTGTTATCTCCCGTACGACAGGACGCCCGTGCCGCCCGGGACGTACGAAGCCGGACTGTGAGCGGCACCGTTCGGACGGCCGAAGAAGCCCACGCCTCCCTCCCGCAGGCACCGGCGGGGGAAGCCGATCCGGTGCCCGCCCCGTGCGAACGACGGGGCGGGCACCGGAGGACGCGTCAGCTGTTGGTCGTCAGCAGACGGTTGGCCAGGGCGTCGGCGAGGCGGTAGGCCTCGTCGGCCGAGAGGGTGCGGCAGATGGCGTCGGCGAGTTCCTCGACGTCGTGCCAGTCGACATCACCGAGTTCCGCGGACGGCGTGGCCGACGACTGCTCGGCCGGGGAGGCCTCGGCTCGCTGTTCCGGCATCGGGAGAGGCTCGGAATTTTCCGCGGAAAATCGCTCGGCGCTCGGAGCGGACTCCGTGCTCGAAGCAGGCTCGGTGCCCGGAGCCGAAGCAGAGCTCTCACCCGCGCCGGAACTGGCGGGCTTCGACCGGGTAGCCGAGGCCGACGGTTCCGCTGGCGACGGATCCACCGGCGACGGCGTGACCGTGGCCGTGGACGCAGCCGCGCTCACAGCCGCGGTCGCGGTCGCGCTCTCCGCAGGCCCACTCGCGGATGCGACGGGTCGCTGCGGCGCGGGCTGAGGAGTCGCCCCGTCCGCGGAGGCCTGAGCCGCCGCCGCCCGGGCCCCCAGCTTCGCCGCCCGCTTGGCCGCGACGGCGTCGGCGTCGGCCTGGAGCAGCTGCTCCAGCTGCTCCGTCTGCTCGGCCAGGGACATCGCCTCGATGCCCTTGACCGATCCCAGACGGCGGGCGACGTTGATGGAGACGCCCTCCTCGCCCCGCGCCTTGGCCCGCACCTGCCGCTGCAGCTCGGGGTGGAGCTTGAGCAGGTTCTTGCGGTGCGAGATCCAGCTCTGCGACCAGCCCTCCGCCTCGGCGGCCTCCTTGGCGGTGGCGTACTGCGCCACGATGAGCAGGACCGCGTTGGCCTCCTCGATCGGGTCGAAGTCCTTGCGCGCCATGTTCTCGTCGAGCGCCGCACGCAGCAGGGTCGCCTTGGAGTCCGCCACCGAGTCGTCGACGACGACGAGCAGCTGCTCGCGCCCGTACAGCGCGGCAGCGGCCCGGCGCCGGTTGCCGTTGACGATGACCACGTCCTGCGGGCCCGCAGCGAGCAGGCCCTCGTCCTCCGGCCAGAGCCGGAGGTACGCGTCCGGGGTGACGGCGAGGCAGCTCTGCAGCTGGCGGTCCTTGATGCTCGCCAGGTCCGACAGGTCACCCAGGTCGTCGCGCGGGTTGCGCGGGTTGGGGAGGCAGTTGGCGGTGGGAACCCACCGGGCCGGAGAGTCCGGCCCCGTGGGGACCCACCGGGCCGGAGTCTCCTGGTTGCTGACCACCCCGGGGGCGTCGACGACCGGGTCGGCCGCCATCGAGGCGAAGGAAACACGACGGCCGGCCATCAGCGACCCCCGTATCCGAGCTCGAGGGACAGCCGGAAGAAGTCCTCGCGGGCCCGGTAGGCGGTGCCGCTCTCCTTGTACTGGGTGACGACCGTTCCCTCGGCCACCGCCCGGGAGTGGATCTTGTAACGCCGCAGGACCGTCTTGGCCCGCGGCCACCCCTTCGCGGCGATGTACGCCTCGGTGTCCTCCAGGTCGGCGCGGCCGTCCCGGGGGTCCCAGTTGTTGATGACGACCCGGAAGGGGATGTCCATCGGCTCGATGACCTTCTGGATCGTCCGCGCCGTCGGGTCGAAGCACAACGGCTCGGTGATCATCGGGACCAGGACGTCATCCGCTATCTCCAGAGCACTGCGCAGGATCTCCTCATCGGCCAGGGTGCCCGGCGTGTCGATGAAGATGTGCTCGTACTCGTCCTTCTCGCCGAGGACGTCGAAGGTGCACGCCGCGAGGTTCACCGTGGTCGTGGTCTTGCCGACGCCGCCCTTCTGGTTGGCGATGACGTGGACCTTGGCACCGGTGTTCTTGAGGTGGAGCAGCTGATCGGCCTGGTCGTGCGCCGCCATGAAATCGAAGGGCAGGTTGTCCCCCACCCGCTCCGCCCAGACGACGGCCGATCCCTGAGGGTCAGTGGACACGACAAGTACAGATGGCTTCATGATGTTCCGTTCTCTCCGTGGGCTTCCCGGGCCGCTTGCCCGGTACTGCGGATGCCCGCCGATCAAAGCCGGTGACGGCGGACTGGAACAGCATTCCAGATGATCAGGCCTGATGCCGACACGACCCGCGTGTCATGAAGCACAATGTCCGTTTCTCTGAGCCCCTGATTTCCGAGAACCCCCGGATATCCCCGACGACCCGGCCCCGAATCCCGCCATCGCGAGAGGGCATGACGCACGGGCAGCGGCATAGGGACGGCACCGCTACCGGGAAGCATTCGCCTTCACCGGCCGCCCCGAACAGCCGTGCGCCCACACGCAGCCCTGGTGCATGGAACACCTCCCTGCCGTTTCCTGACAGTTCAACAGATCACCATAGTTCGCTATATCCGGCAGCGTGAGCCCTGATCAAGAAACGGCAAAGGCATCACTGCTCCGCGCAGGCCAGAAAGAAGCCCCTCCCCCGCCAGCACGGGGGTCAGTCACAGACCGGGGTGGTGGGGCCGACGCGGGCCGTGGGGGCGCCCTCTGCGGTCTCCCCGTCCCGGTACGGGGCCAGGAACGCGGTCAGGGCGGCCAGCATCGCCTGTGGGGCCTCCTCGGCCGGGTAGTGGCCGCAGTCGGGGAGGACGAGGCCCTGCACGTCGTCGGCGGCGAGCTCCATCGTCTCGCTGACGGAGGCGCCCAGGTTCTCCGCTCCTCCGATCGCCAGAACGGGCAGGGCCAGCCGTCGAGTCCTGCGCTCCTGGTTCTGAGCGATGGTCGTGTCGAGTGCGCGGTAGAACTCGAAGCTGGCCCGCAGGGCTGCCGGGTCGGCGGCGAGGGTGTCGATGTAGTGCTGGACGGCGTAGTCGGGCAGTGCCTTCGCGGACTTCGTGGCGAACTGGTGGCCGAAGTAGAGGTGTTCGCGCCCGCTGACCAACTTTTCGTTGACGTCGGCGAGGCGGTTGAAGGCGAAGTGCCAGAGGCGGTCGTTGACTTCCCGGCTGCCGAGGAGGGGCGGCGCGGGGGACAACCCCGGGATCGCGGCCTCGGCGACGGCCAGGCGGTTGAGCCGGTCGGGGTGGTCTGCGGCCAGGGCGTAACCGGTCCACATCCCGACGTCGTGGCCGACCAGGGCGAACCGCCGGTGCCCGAGCGCGTCCATCAGCGCCACCAGGTCGCGGGCGAGCGTGCCGGTGTCGTACCCGCCCAGGGGTTTGTCGGACAGTCCGACGCCGCGCGGGTCGACCGCGACGACCTGGAAGTCCTGTGCCAGCGCCGGCATCAGGAGGCGCCAGGCGTACCACGTCTGGGGCCAGCCGGCGACCAGCAGCAGCGCAGGCCCTTCGCCGCCGGTGACGGCGTGCAGGCGCAGTTCGCCGGTGTCGACGTAGCGGCTGGTGAAGGTGTCGGTGAAGCCGGCCGGGAGGTTCGGCACCCGGGAGACGGAACCGCGGCCTTCAGGCGTGGGCGGGCGGGTCGGCGACAGACTCATGATCATCCTTCGGAGGCACAGGGTTGACGGGTTCGCCGAGACGGCGGGAACCGCCCGGTTCGACTGGCGGCCGGCCGCCGGCAGGCCTTCGGGTCCGGGAACCGCCTGCCTGCACGCTAGCCATCTTGGACTGATCAGTCAAAGATGAACTGACCGATCGGTCCAAGATGCGGGTAGGCTCGCCACAGACGTGGGACAGCAGAGAAGCAGGAGAGGTGCACGCCGTGTCCGGCCGGAAGCAGTTCGATATCAGCGCGGCACTGGACCAGGCCATGCAGGTGTTCTGGCAGCGCGGGTACGCCGACGCCTCACTCGATGCCCTCGGTTCGGCCACCGGCCTGGGCCGCGGCTCCCTCTACGGCGCCTTCGGCAACAAGGACGCCCTCTTCGGCCAGTGCCTCGACCGCTACGCGTCCATCTACGGCACGCAGTACGAGCAGGCGCTCGCGGCGCACCCCGGTGATCCGGTGCGCGCGGTCGAGGCGTTCCTCGGCGTCGTCCTGGACCGCATCGCCGACCCGTCGGTCCCTGCGGGGTGCCTCATCGCCCAGTCCGCCGCACAGTCGCCGACGCTGAAGGAGGAGAACAACGCGCAGGTGCGCCGTCTGCTCGACGCGCAGCGCCAACGGGTGCGCACAGCACTGGCGGACTCCTCGGCCGACCCCCGGACGCTCGACGAGCTCGCCGTATTCGTCGTCGCCGTCAACCAGTCGCTGGCCGTACTGAGCCGGGCAGGCACCCCCGACGCCGAACTGCGCTCCGTGGCCCGGCTCGCCTGCACGACGGTGGCCGACACCCTCGCCCGGTCGGCGCCCGAGGACCTCGCCCGCGGCTGACCAGCGCGCAGGACGAATGCAACACCCCCACCATCGACTTCCCGACGCTACGACGGCCCGGTCACGGGCCCGGCCGCGCGGCAAACACGGCGTCGAACTGACCGAGCTCTACCGGGCATTGGAGAAGCATCATGCACCCCTGCGCAGCGCCTGAGGCCCGGACGAGGCGGGCGTTGTGGGCGGCGTGGGCGGCCCCGGTGCTGGTCAACGTCACGCTGGGGTTCGCCGCCATGGTCCCGCTGATGTTCACGCTGGTGTTCTTCCTCAACTACCCCCTGGTCTGGCTCGGGCTCGGGCATCGCGAACCCACCGAGAACGACGGCCCGATGGTGTGGGTGGTGGCCGGCGTCGTCGTCTGGACGGTCTTCGGCCTGCTGTGGTGGCTGGTCAACCTCGGGCTCCGCAGCCTGACCGGCCTACGGGGCCGGCGTTACTGGTGGGTGAGTGCCGGACTGCTCCTGGTACCCACGCTCGTCTTCTCCCCGTTGCCCGCCGGCCCCTGGACCGTGCTGCGCTGGCTGGCCTGACCGGCCCATCCCCGGCCACTCCCCCAACCGCACCGGCACCTGTGCCCGGGCCGCAGCCGATGGCCTTGCAGGACCTCCTCAACTGGCAGGGCGTCCAAGGGCCGTGGTCCTGGCGCCCCGCCACCCACCCTGCGGGCTGACTTGATCGTCCTCGAAGCCACCGGGGGGACCCCGGCCGAGGAAAACTCAGCGGCGCGACGGAGGGCACCGAACGGCTCTGCGCGTTCGGCCAGCGGGGCCCTGTGCTGTGGGCCCCGCCGGACGACCTGTTAGTGAGGAAGGGGTCAGAGGACGCCGACCGACTTCCAGGCGTTGTTGACGGCGTCCAGTTCGGTCCCAGTGCCGTAGAGGTCCTCGGCGATGGTCGCGGTCAGTTTGGCGAAGTCGGCGAACGTGGCGTCGGCGGCGAGCTTGCCGCCGGTCGCGGCGTCGTACCAGATCCGGCCGGCCTTCTCCCAGGCGTTTCCGCCGATGGCGGTGGCCGTGAGGTAGAAGGCGTGGTTGGGGATGCCCGAGTTGATGTGCACCCCACCGTTGTCCTGCTGGGTCTCGATGTAGCCGCCCATGTGGGCCTGCTGGGGGTCCTTGCCCAGCCGGGGATCGTCGTAGGCGGTGCCGGGTGCGGCCAGCGAGCGCAGCGCCTTGGCCTTGAGACCAGGGGAGAGCATTCCGGCGCCGAGGAGCCAGTTGGCCCGGTCGGCGCTCTGGCCGAGCGAGTACTACTTGACGAGGGAGGCGAAGACGTCGCTGATGGACTCGGAGAGCGCCCCCGACTGACCGAAGTACATGAGCTGCGGGTTCAGGATCTGCCCGCTCACGCTGGGCGCGACGACGTCGAGGAGGTCGCGTGGACGCAGCTGGACGAACTCGCCGTCGCCGTCGCCGAGAACCAGCCGCCCGCCCTTCCAGAACACGTTGGCGAACTTGTCACCGTAGTGGACGGTCGCCCGAAGTGGGCCGCCCTCGCCGTCGAGGGAGTTCCTGCCGTACGCGGTGAGGAAGAAGTCGAAGGTGGTGCCGAGCGCGTCGTAGACGCTGTTGACCAGTTCGTCCTTGCTCGCAGCCTCGCCCTCGGAGCGCACCAGGGCGCCCGGGAGGCTCTCTTTGTTCCTGGCGTCGTAGATCTCACGGCGGGGCACGGGCGTGTCTTATGCATCCATGCAATCCAGTATGATCACCGGCCATCCCGGCTGCGGCGCTTTCAGCAGTTCCGAGCCGTTTCCTGAGTATTCGTGACAGATGCTGGGGCTAACTGCCCCTGAGCGACAGGCTCGGCGATCCCACCCGGAGGTCCCGCCGGACGGACAGATCCCGCGCTGGGGGAGACGCTCTGTCATCAGGCCGATCGGATCATGCCCCGACACTTGATTTCCGAGATCTCCGACAGCGTCAGGCACCAACGCCCGGACGTCACCGCCGATGCCAGCAGCACGATCTGGACCAGGCCGTTGCCCGGCACCCACCCCCGCCCCGCCGTCGGCGCCGGCCGGAGCGAGAGCGGCCGAGTCCAGGTCGCGCGGCGCTTCCACTGTGAGATCGCCGAACTGCGCGCGCCGACGGGGTGGTCGGCTGGCGACCGCCGAAGCGGGCCACGCGGTGGCGGCATCACCCCTCTGGGGAATCGCTCCTCCGAAGATCTGAAAACTTTATTGCGCAATTTTCCCTTCAGACCTACGGTCGGGACATGCAACCCGAGCGCGAGCCCGACCAGATCACCGACCTGTCCCGCTTGAAGGCGTTCACGAACCCGCTACGGATGCAGCTCTACCGGCTGCTGTACGCCGCAGGCACCGCGACCGCCTCCCAGCTCGCCGAACAGGTCGACGCGGCCCCGTCGCTGGTCAGCTACCACCTGCGCAAGCTGGCCGAACACGGTTTCGTGACCGCGGCGAGCGGCCGCAGTGCGGACGGCCGCGAACGGTGGTGGCAGGTGGCTTCCGAGGAGGGCTGGGGTTTTCAGGACTCGAACTTCGCGGGCACGCCCGAGGGAGCCGCCGCAGTCGGCGCGGTCACCCGCGGCATCGTCGAGACCCGGGCCTCCCAGTACCGCGCCTACCTGGACCAGGGCGCCGCCTGGGGCAAGGTGTGGACGGACTCTGCGTTCAGCTCCGAGTGGATGCTCGACCTGACGCCGGCCGAACTCGCCGAGCTTAACGGCGAACTCGTGGCGCTGGGGCGACGCTGGCGGGAGCGCGGCAAGGCCGCCAAGGCAGCCGGCGACACCGAGGACCGCGAGCACGTGTCCGTGCACCTCTACGGCTTCCCCTTCCGCCCCTGACGCCTCCTCCTCTGTGCCCCTTCCGCCTCTTCCCGTCCCGCACCTGACACGGATGTGTCCCGACCTGCTGGAGCCCATCATGGCCACCGCGGAGACAGCACCACCCGAGACGGCCCCGCCCGAAACGGCCCCGCCCGAACGCGTCGGCATCCCGGCCTTCCGTGACGGCAACATGCTGCGCTGGCTCGCCGCGTACACCGCCTCGCTCGTCGGCGACAGCGTGTACTTCGTCGCCCTCGGCTGGTCCGCCCAGAAGGCAGGCGGCCCGACCGAGGTGGGCCTCGTCATGGCCGCCGGGGCGCTCCCGCGGGCGCTGCTCATGCTCGGCGGGGGCGTGCTGGCCGACCGGACCGACCCCCGTCGGGTGATCCTCGGCAGCGACGCCCTGCGCTGCCTGCTCATCCTCGCGGTGGCCGCCGGCATCTCGCTGACCGCGCCGGTCCTGTGGGTCCTGGTCGCGGTGGCGCTCGTCTTCGGCGCCGTGGACGCGCTGTTCATCCCCGCCGTCGGGGCCCTCCCGCCGCGGATCACCGGCCCCGACCAGCTTGCCCGCGTCACCGGTCTGCGGTCCCTGTCGATGCGCCTCGGCCAGATCGCGGGCCCGCCGATCGGCGGCCTCGCCATGGGCCTCGGCGGTGCGGCCGCCGCCTTCGCCACCGCCGGCCTGCTCTTCGCCCTCTCCCTGCCGCTTCTGCTGACGGTACGAATACGTCCCCTCGGAACACGCGGCGAGGACGCTCCGCAACCCGGCAGCGCGCGCACCGATCTCCTCGACGGGCTGCGCTACATCCGCCGCCACCGCCTCATCGGCCCGCTCGTCGCCGCCGGAGCCGTCTGCGAACTCGGCCTCACCGGCACCCTCAACGTCGGCATGGTGCTGCTCAACGCCGAACGCGGCTGGGGGCCTTCCGGCTACGGGTGGATCGTCGGTTCCTTCGGCGCCGGAGCGGCGGTCAGCGCCGCGCTGCTCGCCGTCGTCGGGTGGCTGCCGCGCGCGGGCCTCGTGTTGGCCGCGACACTGCTCGTGGGCTGCACGGGAGCGGCCGCCATGGCACTGGTCCCGACCTTGTGGACCGCCGCGGTGCTGGCCGCAGTTGTCGGCTTGAGCCTGGGCGTCTCCGGCGCCCTGGACAACGCCCTCATCCAGGCCGCCGCGGACCCCGCCTATCTCGGCCGGGTCACCTCCGTCGTCATGCTCACCATGGTCGGTCTCGCGCCCCTGTGTTACCCGCTGGTCGGCGCCGCCATCGGCACCTGGGGCGCCGCACCGGTGTTCCTCGGCTGTGGCGCCGTCGCCGGCCTGGGCGCGGCCCTCGCCCTGGCCTCCGCCCCGGTCAGGCACGCCGAACTGCCCCGACGGCACCAGGTGTGACCGGCCGGGCAGCGACCCACTCACGTCACCTGCGGCGCCACTGACGGCACTGCCCTCCGGGCACCGTGGACGGCTTCGCGAAGGCCTCCGCTATCGGGAGCCATTCGTAGGCGACTTCCAGCCGACAGGCTCCGAACTTCTCGTGTAGGCAGCGGAGTTCGGCCGGTGTCCGGCACCGCACTCGCCACGGTCATGTCGCGTCCGATGACCAGACACCTGCAACTGGCTTTCACGGCGGGCCTCGTGCGGGATGTGATGACACACCGCATCGCGGGCTCTTCAACCAGGTAGTGGGCAACACCGAAGACCGGCCCGCCCAGTTCAGTTGTTGGGTTCCCGACGCCCGAGCGGGACTCTCACAAAGGGCTTGTCGTTCAACCGAGTTCCGTTCATTCGGCGAGATCTACGTTCAACTACCCTGACACAAAAGCGAATTGGCGACCTGACTGGTTCGACGTGGTCGCGGTCGTCGTGGTGCAGCATCGCCTGGGTGACGGCATGGAGCCAGGTGGCAAGGCTCGGCCAGCCGGTGAAGTGGGCGGAGTCGTCGTGGGCGGCCCTTCCGAGGTGGTTGTGCCACAGGCCGGGCCCGACGTCGATGAAGTGCTCGTCGCCGTCGCGGCCGGCGAACGGGACCCACGGCGCTCCCCACCACGGGTCGTCCCGCTGGTCCGGATCATCGGTGCCCCAGATCCTCATCCGCATGGTGCGGATCTCGACGATCCCCTCCGTGGAGTACAGGGGCCGCACGGAAGGACAGCGATGTAGGCGTCGTCTCCGTCATGGCATAGCAGCGACGCGCGCAGATCAGCGGGGATCCCGAGCTCGTGCCGCTCCTCGGTGCGCCCGACGGCTTCGGGCGATGCGGGCGAACGAAGCTCGGCAGGCTGGCCGGTACGTTCTTCGCCAGCCAAGCGTCGATGAGGTTCCAGGACTCGGTCACCGACTCACAGAGTCCCGTGACACCACGACGACGGGAGTCATCCCCGCGCACCGGGCTCCCGTCCGCGCGAGGCGTCCGGCTCTGGTGGACGACGCTCCGCCACTCCCCCAGGCCGCGTCCTGCCCTCTCCCCCACATCCGGACTCGTCGGGTCGATCACCTGACACGTCGCGAAGTCTCGACCGTCGACGTGGCTCACCTCGGCCACCGCGTCCGCACCACTCATCCGGACGACCGCCTCCTCTCTTGTGTGTGCGAACTAAATATCGAAGGGCTCGGGCGCTACCGGAAGGCTACGGGTCGACATACCTAGCACCACGTCGTCCGAGAACAGCGCTGTATCGGGATTTGTTTATTAGGGGTCTTCTGATGTCTTTTGTGTTCAGGCCCTTGAACGTGAAGTGGCCTACGGCATGAAAATCGCCTCTGACCGCTGAGGAGTCGGCTTCCGAGGCCTCGAAGAGGCCACTCGCTCTCACACCCACGCCGGACGGGTGCCGAACATCGCGCTCGCTTCTCCTTCCGCCGGAAGCCTGCCCCCGGCTCCGCCGTCTCCTGGCCGGCCAGCTCGACCTCAGGCGTACCGCAGCTCGCCGCGGCAGCGCGGCAAGTTGGACCTTCACCCTCTGCCCTTCCCCTCCGGTCCTCCGCCTCACGGTAGGCCAGGGTTCGTGGCAGCACCGAGATACCGGCCGTCGGCGCCATCGCCAGGCTGGCCACGGCTGCCGCCGCCGTCGGAAAGCCCGTCACGAGGCATCGCTTCAGTGGCTACGGCGATGACGAGCACTACTTCGCCGGGGAGCTGGCCTTCGCCGACGCGAATGCAATCCTCGCCATGCTGCGGGAGCTGTGCCCGCACCCAGCTGACGGAGCTGCCTGCCGGTGCAAATACGGAGTCTGGCGTACCGGCTCATACCTCTGCCACGGCCGGGCGAGCCGGCACTGATGCGGAAGGCAACGCAGAGCCCTGTGGCTGCACTGCCCGGGTTGGGACGACATCGCGACGGGCCTGACCGAACGGGCCCACGTCCTGAAATCGAACCGACCCTCGACCTGGGCCACAGGCGGATCTAGGACACCGAGCCGATTTGACCGTGCGCTCGACCTCGTTCCGGCGCTTGTACATCTCCTTGTCGAAGCCCGGCCAATCTCCTCAGCTGCCTCGTCGCCGACGGTTGGCCCGCTGATCCTGCTTCTCCGGAATGGTGTGCTTGAATCTGGCGCCTTCGCAGGTAGCGACAGTTGCCGCGGCAGTCGGGGGTGTGCGCGGATGACCATGCCGGGGCCCTTGACCCCAATGCGTTCGACGACCGGCATCAGCTGTGGCCCGCTGCCCCACTGGCCGGGTTCTCTCCGAGGTATGAGCCGTACGGTCGAGATCGGGAGGTGGCGGTCCTGTCCCGGTGAGCACTTCCGGGACCATCGGTCCGGTCGGATACGAGCTGCTGGTTCGATCGTGAAGGCAGAGGCACCGTAGAGCAGGTCAAACGGCGGACGTAGAGGTGGCGAACTCGACGCCGCCGTGGATGTCCAGAGCATCGCTTTGGCCGATGGCGCATCGGATTTTCCGCGGAAAATTCAGAGTCCCTCGACGAAGGCCCATGGATCGGCCGTCCCCGGCATCGTCCGTTGCCAGCCTCTTTCGTTGCCATTGCCGTGGGCACGATGGATGTCCGTCGAGAACTATGGCCGGCCTTCACGGAGAAGCTCGGAAGAGCCAGCCCGGACGGCATGGATCGGCGGCACGGAAGCCCCTTGATGAGCCGGAACCCGAACCCGAACCCGGGTCCGAGTCGTGGCTGTGCAGCACGTGAGCGTGCGCTTGCCAGTCGGCTGGTCCGGATGCTGATGCTGCTCCCCCATCGAAGCCCTCGAATTTTCTGCGGAAAATCCGTCGGCTGACTGCTAGACAGATCGGGCTCCGATTGGCGTGAGCGCTGTGTGCCGGTTCCCAGCAAGCGGCCCCCCACCCTCGCGACACAGGAATTGCCGACGGCTTCGACTCCCCTGCGGCCTCCTACGGGGGAGCGCCTATCACGGCAAGTCGGGGTGGTCCTCTCCCCCACTGAGGCACGCTGTGAAAGTGATCAAGCCGATCGCCTGATACGTCACAACCCCTGGATGACTTCGCCCAGGTCCGGACCGTAGGCGACCCAGCAGATGACTGAGCCGTCGGAGTCGAGCTCGCCCATGTACCAGTCGTCGTCCGCTCGCACGAGGCACAGGCCGTGGAGGGACAGGATGACGTCGGGTCGGAGTGAGACATAGTCCGCGCGGCCGTGCTCCTCGACCACGACCAGTCGTTCGAGGGTGAGCAAGGCGGCTTCAGGATCCTCTGATGCGGAGCGCACTCGCTCGATCGTCCAGCCGTCGGGCAGTCCATCGTTCACCGCCACATGATCGCAGCGGGGGCGTTTCGCAGCTACTCGGATATGGCGGCGATCAACACGGTTGCCTCGTAGCGGACAGCCAACTCGTCGTACCCCGTCGCCGCCGCCGAGCTTCTTTCGGCTACGGATCTGGTAGGTCTTCTCCAGGATGGTGCGACGGATGCCGCGCCTGCACAGGTAGGCCGGTTCGCCGGAGTCGTAGAGCCTGTCGACGCGGGCCGTGGCAGGACGCGTACCCAGTCATCCGCTACCGAGGCGAAGACCAACAGCGGCTCTGCCCCTGCCCGACCGCCGCCGAATTTTCTGCGGAAAATCACCGAGCCGCGACCCCCTGGCCCCGGACACAGCCATGCCGTCCAAAGCTCGCTGCGCGACGACTACCCATCTGCTTATGCCAAGCGCAGGAGCGCTCACCGCACAGGTTCTGGTAGGCGACGCCGATGGACACTGCCACGATGACGAACATTCATCGTGGGCCACACCCATCCAGTCCGAGGTAGACGCGCTGTTCCTCCATGCTGAATCAGTCACCTCAACAGCTCCCCCACACACGACTGAGCCCCCGTCACAGCTGCAGGCCAATGATGCGACTCGCAGGCCCGCCCCACACGGTCCGGCCGAGCAAGCCCACAGGATCGTTCGCCAGCCGGCCGGGTGCCAGTCCCTTCGGACTGCAGTGGACCGCGCTACGAAATTTTCCGCAGAAAATTCGGCGGACCTCAGGTAGGGCGCTGGGGTGGCCCGGGGAATTGCTGGGTTCTCCCTGATGACGCGACGCGCCCTCCGAGGCTCGCTGCGCGACGATTGCCTGCCAGCGCCAAGCGAAGAAGCGCCATCTGGTAGACGACGCCGACGGGCGCTGCAGAATGACGACCGTCCATCCCGAGCCATACCCGTCCAGGTCGAGACAGACGCGCCATCTACTTCAGGCTGGATCAGTCGCCTCAACGACTCCCCCACACGTGGCTGAGTGCCCATCACGACCGCAGGCCGATGGTACGGCTCCACCAGAAAGAACCGACAGGTCTGCCCGGGATCGCCCGCAGGGTCGTTCGCCAGCCGGCCGAGTACCGCTCTCTTCGGATCGCGGTGGACCAGGAAGCCGGACTACAGAACCGCGTCGCGAAATTTTCCGCAGAAAATTCGGGGCCTCAGAAAGGACACCGGGACGGCCTGGGGGATTGATCGACTCCCCGTGATGACGTCACACGCCGTCCGGACCCCACTCCAACGGCGTGTGTCCGCCGTGCTGTGCCAACGGCAGAGAGCGTGCGAATCCACCAGACCGATGACAGCCAGGACACACAGCTGCTCTGCCCATCATCCGCTGGCGGGGGAAGGAGCGGCAGAAGCTTCTGCCCCACGACTGTCCTGAGCATGGAGAATTTTCTGCGGAAAATCGCCTACTCCGAGCTCACTGCCCGGCGATTGCCCACCGCACTGGCTCTGGTAGGCCGCGACGGCGGGCGCTGCCAGGATGACGACCATCCATCCTGAACCGCGCCCGTCCAGGTCGGAACACACATCCCGTTTCCTCGCCACCGAACCGGCAGCCTCGACAGTTCCCTCACACACAGCTGAGCCCCACCACAACCGCAAGCCGATACCGGGACCCTCCGTCGGAAAGGACCGACACGGTCTGCTCGGGCTCGCCCTCGGGGTCGTTCGCCAGCTAGCCGAGTGCCGCTCCCTTCAGACCGCCATGGACCAGACAGCCGGACTGCTGAACCACACCACGAAATTTTCTGCAGAAAATTCGGGGGTCTCAAAGAGAACACCGGGACGACCCGGGGGACTGACAGGTTCCCCGTGATGACGTCACACGCCGTCCGGACCCCACTCCAACGGCGCGTGTCCGCCGTGCTGTGCCAACGGCAGAAAGCGCGCGAATCCACCAGACCGATGACCCCCAGGACACACAGCTGCTCTGCCCATCATCCGCCGCCGGGGCAAGAAGCGGCAGAAGCTTCTGCCCCTTGGCTGCTGCCCTGGACATGGAGAATTTTCTGCGGAAAATCGCCTGCTCCGAACTCACTGCGCAGCGATTGCCCGCAGGCCCGCGCCGAGGGCAGGAGCGCCCACCGCACTGGTTCTGGTAGGCGACGACGGCGGGCGCTGCCAGGATGACGACCATCCGTCCTGAACCGCGCCATCCGGGTCGAGATAGACATCCCGTTTCCTCCTCCGCCAAACCGGCCGCTTCGACAGCCCGGACTGCTGAACCGCATCTCGGAATTTTCCGCAGAAAATTCGGAGCCTCAGAGAGGACACCGGGACGGCCCGGGGGATTGATCGGCTTCCCGTGACTCACTCCGCACGGCCCGCCGGATGCTCATCACCACGAGCCCCCGCCTCGCCCGCGCCGTCGAGAACGACTGCCCCAGGCCGTGTCAGTCGACCTGATCCACTGCGGCCGAAGCACGACCGAAGGTCCGCCAGCGGGCCTCCGATTCCGCAGCGCCCAGTCCGAAGGCGCAGAATTTTCCGCAGAAAATTCAGCGGTGGAGAGCTGAGCCAGCGGGGGAGCGGCAGCCCGATCCAGATGACACGTCAGCCCCACCCGCTCACTGCCTCCTGAATTTTCCGCGGAAAATTCAGGAGGCAGCAAATGGTCGATCAAAGT
Organism: Kitasatospora sp. NPDC127121; assembly: GCF_042677305.1. Lineage (NCBI taxonomy): Bacteria > Bacillati > Actinomycetota > Actinomycetes > Kitasatosporales > Streptomycetaceae > Kitasatospora > Kitasatospora sp. NPDC127121. The sequence goes on from NZ_JBHXTQ010000019.1 coordinate 88,224, forward strand.
CGGCAGCTTCGGTTCGGTGGGCCGTCAGGTTCAGCGAACCTGTCGACGCGGTGCCGTACTCGCTGCCACGATGTCCCGATGTCCTCCTCTCTTCTCGCGGAACCGTGGCTGCGAGGCGTCGCGGCCAACCGGGCTGCGCCGTCCGAGGTTCTGCTGCGTCTACTGGCCCCGCAGGGGCGGGCAGCCTGGATGGCCCTCTGCCAGGAACGTACCCTTCCCCCAGAGGTCGTCGAGGCGGTGCTCGCACACCCCGAGCAGACGGTCCGCCGCGCCTTCGCCCGCAACCGGCACGCTGCTCCCGAACAGCGCGGCCGGCTGGTCGACGACCCCGATGCCTTCGTCCGCGCGAGCCTTACCGCAGGTCCGCGTCCGCGCCTGAGCAGGGCCGAGCCGTTGCCCGACGACGTCCTGGAAATCCTGCTGACCACCCGCGACGAACACCATCGGGACCAGTTGCTCAGCGCGGACGAGATCCGGCAGGAGCTGGCGTTCTCCGGGCAGATCCGTGCATCGTTCCACCGCAGGATGCTCGCCCACCCGAACCCCGTACTTCGGGCCCAGGCCGCCGGCCTGTGGCTGTGGCTGACTCCTGGCCAACGCGACGCGCTCCTGGCCGACCCGGATCCCACCGTCGCGGAGGCCGCCCGTGACCACCGCCGGATCCTGGACCCGGCGGCGATGGAAGCGGAGCTGCCGGAACGCGACTGCCACGCCCGGAATCTTCTGCTCATCAGCTACGCCGTCTCCCACGCCGTGGCCGAGCAGTGCCTCGCCGAACGGCGCGACTTGTGGTCGCTTGCCCGCAACCCCCACACGCCCGGCGACATCGTCGCCCGCCTCGCCCACGACCCCGATCCGGACGTGCGCAAGCAGGTGGCCGCCAGAGCCGACCTGGACCCGCCACTCCTGGCGGAACTGGCCCAGGACCCGGACAGCGCCGTACGGGCCCGGGCCCAGCTGCACCCACTGCCGCGGACCTGGCCGCAGCGCGCCGCCATCGACCGGGTCTTCGGCCACGCCGTCGAGAACGTCGGTGCTGTCGGCGAGATGTTCGTCGAGCCGGGGACGAGCTGGTACGAGGCGTGCGCCGCGTCCGCGGATCCTCAGCTGCGCCGAGTCGCCGCGACCTGCCCCCTGCTGTCGGCGGAGCTGGTGCACCGTCTGGCCGAGGACGCCGACGCGGACGTGCGCCATCTGTTGGCCTTCAACCACCCGCTGGCACCGCCCGCACTCGTTCTCGACGCCTTCATCGCCGCACCGCGCCAGCGGCCCTACCTGCTCACGCTGCCCCGTCTACCCCGCACCGGCCTGGACCACCTGCTCGACCACGACGACCCGGACGTCCGCGCTCTGGCCGCCTCCGACGCTGGCCTGGCCCAGCCGCCCGTCCACCTGCTCGCCGACCCCGAACCCAGCGTCCGTCAAGCCGCGGCAGCCAATCCGCGCCTTCCCCTCGACCTGGTCTCGGCCCTGCTGAACGACCCGGAGCACGCGGAAGGAGCCGCAGCCAATCCGAATCTGGCCGCTGACCGCCTCCACGAGTTGCTCGACCTCTGCGAACTGCCCGGAGCCGCAACCCGGTGAGGCGCCGACGGCCGCAAGGTTTCAGTGGCCGCTCCCGATGCTCATGAGGCGGAGTAGCAGCATTGCGGCAGCGTCCGAACTACGTGCCGTCGCCTTAGGCGAACGCGTGGGCGACGAGCGAACTGGCGTGCCCATGGCCAAGTCCATAGCCGGGGGCGGCGGCCCGGGGGCGCCCGGCTAGGCTGAAGCGGCACGTCAACGGCCGTGGGAGGCCGGGGACGGTCCTGAACGAGGGGGAGCATGAGCGAGCTCGACGACCTGCGGATGCGCCTGGCGGCACTGGAGACGGAGGTCGACCGGCTTCGGAAGGAGTCCGCCGCGTCGCGCACGGGGGCGGCGATGGCCGGCCGGGGCGGTGCGAAGGCAGCGAGAGCCGCGAAGTCACATACGTCGCCGCGCGACCGCGCCCAGGTGGAGGACGAAACCAGCACGGGGGAGAGGCCGGGGGAGAGGGAGGCCGAGACTGGTCAGGCGATGACCTGTCTCGCCGAGGCGCTCGGTGTCCTGGGCGCCGGCCGGGTCCGCCAGGTCGAGGTCCCGCAGACCCAAGTCCTCCGGGCCCGAGTCCTCCAGAGCGAAACCCTACGGATCCAAACGCCGCAGGCCGAAAAGCCGCAGGCCGAAGGCCGGCAGACCGAGGTTCCTCAGGCCCTCACCCCAGCCCTGGAGCCCCAGGACCGCACGCCCCCGCAGCACGGCCGGTTCCTGGACAGCCTCCTGGCGGGGCAGTCGGCCCTCTTCGAGGAGCAGCGCCGCCCGGACGCCGAGCCGTAACCGCCGGAGCCGGACGAGCAACAGCAGCTGCCGTCTGATCAAAACGGCGTGGGTGCGAGTGCACCCACGCCGATACGGTCACGCCTTCGGAAGCGTTATCCCCAGTTCGAGCATCGCCGGCGAGGCCGGGCCGCCCTCGGAGCGCTCGGTCTTGTACCCCTTGACGCCGGGGGCGACGGTGCGCGGGTCGACGGCCTCGGAGGGGGCGCCGGTGGAGTAGAGGCCCTCGGGGTCCTGGTCGCGGTCGTGCGGGAGGAGCCAGAAGACGCGGCGGCGGAAGGTGCCGGAGGCCCGGGAGGATCTGGCGTCGGGGCCGAGGATGGCGTAGCCGACCATGCGGCCGTCGCGGTGGTAGGCGGGGCGGCCGCGGCGGGTGGTGAGACGGTCCAGGGACTGGCGCACGTAGTCGAGGTCGGTGGTGTCCTCAAGCCAGACGAGATCGGTTTCGTGGGCGAGCTCGGCCGGGTCGATCAGCGCGCTCACGCGTTCTGCTCCTCTGTGTCGTCGGTGATCAGGCCGATGCCCGGGTAGTACTTGCGACTGTTGGACAGGACCATCTCCTTGGGGGAGGTCATACCCAGTGTCTCGCGAACTCGTGCAGCGAACGCACGACCGGATACGGGATTGGCGCCTTCGAAGCCGCACCAGCGGGTGTACGCGCCGAAGAGCTGGGACTGTTCGGCGCGCATGCCCTCGCCTGTGATGCAGGCCTCCTTGAGGAAGCGGCCGACGTGGTCCTCGGTCTCGGCGTAGGCGGTGGTGGCGACCTGGACGCGCTGGGGGCCGGCGAGGTCCTTCTCGCCGGCGAAGTAGCGGCGGGCGCCGTCGATGAGCCAGGCGAGGATGCCGGGGCCCTCCTCGGCAACGAGGACGTGGGCCAGGTTGTCGATCTTACGTTCCTCGGGGACGACCCGTTCGAACGGGATCAGGCGCATGCGGCGCCAGAAGGCGAAGCCGCCGGTGCCGACCTCGGGGCGGTGGTTGCCGAGCAGCCAGAGCTTGTGGGTCGGTTCGAAGGAGAAGAAGTCCTGGCGCATCCGGCGGGCCTTGATCTTGTCGCCGCCGGTGAGGAGCTTGACCCGGGCCTCGTCGAAGCGGTCGCCGGGCTTGAGCTCGGAGCAGACGATGATGCGTCGGCCATGGAGTTCGGCGAGGTCGGTGGGGTGCCCGTCGAAGGTCTTGGCCATCAGGAAGCCGGGCGGGGCGGCGTCCGCGTAGTCGCCGAGGAGCTGGATCATGACGTCCAGCAGGACGCTCTTGCCGTTCTTGCCCTGGCCGTAGAGGAACGGCATGACCTGGGCACCGACGTCGCCGCTGATCGAGTAGCCGAGCAGCAGGTGGAGGAAGTCCCGGGTCTGCCGGCCTTCCTTGTCGTCGCCGAAGGTGTCGGTGAGGAAGCGGTCCCAGCGCGGGGTCCGCATCCGGGCGGGGGCCAGGGTGGTGGAGCGGGAGTGGTGGTGGACCTTCGGGTCGGGCGGGACGATGGCGCCGGTGCGCAGGTCGACCACGCCGCCGGGGGTGCACAGGGCGTAGGCGTCGGCGTCCAGCAGGGCGGCGTTGAGGACCATGCCCGGGGCGGACTTGGCCTGGGCGAGCATGGCATTCATGCCCGAGGTGGAGAGGGCCCGGCGGCGGTGCCGACGCAGATCGGTGTTGGTATAGACGCCGCGGGGGTCGTGGGTGGCGATGCTCTCGGCCATCTCGCCGGCTGCCCACAGGACGGTGTCGTCCTCGTCGAGCTGCCAGCGATGCGCCGCCCAGCGATACCAGCCGAGGCCGGGGACGTGGCGGTAGTCGCCTCCGTAGAGGTGGACGAAGAGCTTGGCGTTGCCCCGGTCGGACAGTGAGTCGGGCAGGAGACCGTGCGCGCTCGCCTCCGGCCCGGCCGCGGCCTGCTTGGTCTCCTGAACAGGCTCGGGGGCCGGCGCGGGTTCGGCGGACGGGGTGTCGAGAAGGCTCTCCTGGACGGGGGTGCCGTGCCAGGGGGGCGGGGAGGCTGGGCCGGGGACCGGCGGGTACTCCAGGATCTGCTGGGCCGTGGCCACGGGATCGAAGACCGTCCTCTTGCGGGTGCTGTCGTTCATCCGCGTGCCTTCCCGACGTGCAGGGGCTGTCGGGCGCCGGCGGCGAGGCCGGAGCGGATGACGGCGGAGCTTTGCCTGTCCTGGCTGGGGCGGGCCGTGCGGGCCGCGTCCAGCAGGAGCCGCTCGGCGGCGGTGTGGGTCAGGTGACCGGCGGAGACCAAGCCTCCCATCGTGTAGGCGGCGCGATTGAGTTTGCCGGTGAAACCGGCCCCCTCGGGGGTGGTGGCACAGTCGGTGACGTCCTGGAGGACGGTGTCGAGGACTCGCTCGGCCCCGCGCTTGCCGCCGCCTGCCGCGACGACGGCCGCGCGGCCACGGTCGGGGACGGACGGCTGGGCGGGGCGCTGGGTGCTGGGCTGGTCCTTGAGATGGCCGGTGCGGACGAGTTCGTCGCTGAGCCACTGGGGCAGGGGCGCGGGGGTCCTTGCCCCGGGGAGCGCGGTGTAGGTACCGGCGGTGGTCACGGTGCCGGGGGCGACGATGTAGCCGCCGTGGGCGCGCACGTCGACCTGCCAGGCCAGGGCCCGGCCGTTGGAGGAGCCGGTGGAGCAGGCGAACCGGCGGGGGGCATCCTCCTGGTACCAGATGTGCAGGCCACCGGAGGGGGTGCGCACGCGCAGGGTTTCCGTGTCGGTCGCCGGGTCAGGAGCCTGGCGCAGGGCCGCGAGCAGAGCAAGGGTGTGGTAGCCGTTCTCAAGGCCGTCGAGGTTGACGTTCTCGTGGATCGGGATTCCGGGCAGGATCCGGTCCCGGGCGGGGACGGTGCTGGGGTGGCTGTCGACGTCGATGACGACGAGACCCGCCGGGCCACAGGCGACCCCGGTACCGAAGTCCGGGTTGACACGCCACCAGGCGGTGAGGATGTCCTGGTCGAGAGTGGCCGCGTGGAAGCCGTGGCACCAGCGACCGGCCGCAGGGCACGGGCAGTCGGCGGGACTGTGAGCCGGCTCCTGGCAGGGCTGGCAGTTGGCGGGCGGGGTCTTGCGGCCTGGTGCGAGCGGGTGGACGGGCCAACCCTGGACGGCGCACCAGCGCGCGACGGCCAGCGCATCCGGCTGGCGAAACGCTCGGTCGCTCCCCACGGCCTTAGGCGCCGTCACGCTGGTCCCTCTCCCCATGGTTGGTAGCTGCTCGGACTTGAGTCGCTCGTTCAGTCGCTGAGGGCAAATAGCCAGGTCAGGGCACTGGTGGGCGCCGGATCAGCGACTGAAGCGACCGAAGTCCAGAAGATAGCTCACACAGACTATCCGAGCGAGGACGTGGGAACGCGAACTGCCGGAGTCGGCGGCGAAACTCAGCTACCGAAACCCGGGCCAGCGACTGACCCCGTTCAGTCGCTGGTTTCGGTCTTCCGGCATTTTCGCAGGTCAAAGCCGGTTTTAACAGCAAACAGCGACTGAAGCGACTGTAGCCCGGGTCTATAACGCGCACACGCACAGGGGAATGTCTTCATATACCTGACCTTGAGTCGCTTCGGTCGCTGAAGGGGTGGGTGAACCTGCCCTGACCTGGGGTTTTTCCCAGCGACTGAACCTCAGCGACTGAAAGCGACTGAGTCTCTCGGGCACTGTCCCCCGGCGTGTCGCCGGACCAGGTTCTCGTGCAAGTCCCCAACTTGGGTCGCTTGGGTCGCTTCAGTAGCTCCGCCGCAGGGCCTGGAGAGCAGCTTCGCTGCTGTGACCTGGGACTATGTCCGCAGGAGCGATCAGTGCCTGAACACTTCCAGCACTGAGTCGCTGAGTCGCTTCGGTCGCCGCTGCCCTCCGAGGACAGTGTCGTTGCCCTGTTGTCCCGGTACGTACGGCCTTTTGTGGCACCGGATCCGGGTCAGTCGCTGGAGGCCTGAGCCGGCGGAGAGCCCGTAGCTCCAGGACGTGACTGGGCAGGGCAGCTACTGAAGCGACCCAAGCGACCGAGACTCCGACTTGGTCGAGAAAGCAACGGGCCGAGGCTCCGTCGGTCGACGGCCGAGTCGGTCGCTCAGGACGTGCCGGAGCCCGCCGGGGTGGTCCGTGTTGCCCGACACGCCGTTCTCAAGCTTGTAGCGGGGTGTACCCCGAACTACGATTCGCCGTTATGAAGCAGCTGAACGTGCGACTGGACGACGCCGTGCACGAGGCGCTGGAGCAGCGGGCGGAGGCAGCCGGGCTGAGCCTGACGGACTATGCGCGCAAGGTGTTGGCCGAGGAGGCGGACGAGCGGCGCGAACGGTTCCTGACAGCCGCGGCGCACTTCGCGCCGACGTGGGCGCCGGCCTTCGAGGCCGAGTTCGGGCCCTACCCGCAGAGCACTCGCGGCGCCGCAGCGGATGCCGCGTGATCCTCCGCATAGACCGGGCGTGGCTGCTTGACATCGCCCACCAGTTCCTGCCCGCCGATCCGGACATCACCGACTACGGCACCCTCGCCGCAGCGGTCGCCCGTCATCTCGACGAGGTCATGGACGTGCCGGTGTACGGCGAGGTGCACCAGCGGGCCGCCGCTCTCATGCACCAGCTGATCCGCGTCCCGGCCCTGGAGTTCGCCAACGAGCACTTCGCCGCCGTCGTGGCCGCCTCCTACCTCAGCGCCTCCGGCGTCATCGTCACCGCGGAGCCCAAGCAGGCCGCCGACCTGGCCGCCCGCATCCGTACGGGGGACGCGGACGTCCGAGAGACGGCGGCGGCCGTCCGCACCTGGTACCGCTGACCCTGGTCGACGACCGGTCAGCCGGGATCTGGAAGGCGCCGGGCTCCCGGCACGGTCCTGCGGTCCTGCGGTTCCGGAGCACGACGGTCGGGCAGCCGGGGAGACCCCCGCGGCGCTGTCCGGTGACGAGTGGCGGTCACCGAGGGCACAGCCCCAGCAGCTACCGAAGGCACCGGACCGCGACTGTCAGACCGGTATGCCATCGTGTGTGGACGGGTGGCGCTCGCGGAGAGCCGCGCTGACGACGAACGAACGGGGGCCGCGATGACGGGCTGGGACGGTGTGACCTGGAACAGCTGGCGGGACCACGACGACATCCGTGCGCGGCTCGACGCAGGAGCCGACCCGGACACGTGGGGCGGGAGTCGCCGCCCCCTGCACCAGGCCGCGGGGTTCGGCTCGCCCGAGGTGGTGGCCGAACTGACGCGCCGGGTGTCGGACGTGGACGCGCTGGAGAACGGGACGACGGCCCTGTGGGAGGCCGTCATGGAGAACCGGCCGGACAACGCCCGGGCCCTCGTGGCCGCGGGCGCCGACACGTGGCGGCCCCAGCTCGGCGGCTGGTCGCCCGGCCGCATCGCCCTGGCCGGGCCGGTCCCCGATCTGTTCCCCGTGCCCGACGGACAAGCCGGCCTGACAGCGACCGAGCAGGCCACCGTCCGGCGCGGGCGGCAACTCGTCCAGGCCCTGGGCCGTTTCTTCTTCGAGGGCACCGGCCTCGCCTGCATCGCCGCCATCGACGCCGCCGAAGCGGTCCGCCGGCTGGACGCCACTCCGTTGGACGAGGAGTTCATGGAGGACTTCCTCGACGACCCGAACGAGTACGACATGGACGAGGGCCTGCTCATCGCCGGTGTCACGACCGTGCCCGGCGGATGCATCGTCACCCAGCCCTGGGGCTACACGCCGTCCACCCCGGGCGCGATGGCCCGACTGACCGCCGGCACGGTCGGCTACGGCCTGTACGCCAACCCCAAGAGCGGCAACCAGGGCAGCATCGTCCGTGACGGCACCGTCGAAGCCTGGGACCTCCACCCCGGTGGCGCCCCCCTCCCGAACCACACCCCTGACGAGGTCCTGACCGGCTACCTCTACCACCACCACGCCGTCGCCCAGGCCTGCGCCTTCGCGGGCCTGCGCCCCACCGACGCCCGCGCCGTCACCGGCCCCGCCGACAGCTGGATACGACTGCCCGACGTCGACTACTGGGAGCGGTGAGGGCACTGACCCGTCCGTAGGCCCGGGCTGGGCTGGGCGGGTGGCGTCCGAGGGCTCACCGGTGTGGTGACAAGCCGTGACGGTAGGCGGTGGCGGGAGGCTGGTGCCCCGTTGGCGGACGAGGAGAGCCTGTGAGTGGGCACAGCCCTGGAGGTGACCGCGGCCCCGTGTCCATGGGCACGGGCGGGGGACGGACGGCCGGTGATGCCGGTGTGCTGGGGACGGCGCTCGGCGTGGTGCTGGCGTTCTCGCTCGCGCAGGGGTCATGGCAGTGGTTCTCCACCTATCTCGGGGTGACGCTGCTCGCGGTGGTCCTGTCGTTCGGCCGTGCGCCGCTGCCGGCGCCGGGTCGACGGGCTGCCTACGGCCGGAGCCTGGTGGCGTACTCGCTGGTCGTGGGGCTGTGCGTGGCGCTGGCGCTGGCTCCGGCACTTCAGCGCTGGGACTGGCTGTTCCCCATGCCGGGGACGCGCAGCGGGTGCGTCGAGGCCGGCCGCTACGAGGTCCTGCGGACGCAGGCCGCGCTGGGGGACCTGGCCGGGCGTGCCGGTGACGCGTTGGGGTACGTGCAGCGGGAGCAGAGCCGCCAGGCCGTCGACGTCTGCCTGGCGGCGACGACGACGCGTTGGCTGCCGGTGTACGCGCTGGGGGCGGCCCTGCTGGTGGGCGCGGGCTCGTGGGCGTGGGCGCGGTTCCGGGCGCGGAGCACGGCGGCGGGGTCTGGCTGAGCCGGTTCCGGGCTCAGGTGCCGGGGGTGAGGAGGGCCAGTAGCTGGTTCGCCACCGCGTCCGCGTCCGGCCCGGCCGCGTAGACGTAGTTGTCGGGGCGCACGGCGGCAGCGGTGGCGCCGAGGTCGGACAGCCAGCGACGGTGGGTGCCGTCCGGGTCGGCGACGACGGTTCCGGCAGCTCCTAGGGCAGCGGCTCCTGTGGCAGCGGCTCCTGTGGCGGTGGGGCCTGTGGGGGTGGGGCCGAAGCCGACGACCGTGACGCCCAAATCGCTCAGCGGGGCCCGGTTCAGGAGGGGAAGGGCCTGCTCGGCGACCAGCAGCCGGAAGCCACCTCCGCCGACGATGTCGTCGAGCAGGCCCGTCCGCCGGCCGTCGCTCACCCGGCCCTGGACCGACAGTCGGCCTCCGCCGGAGGCGAACAGGCCGGGACCGAGGTCGGGCAGCCGGATCCGGTCCGGCTCCCGGAGCGCGCGTCGGTGGGCCATCAGCGTGCGGTCGCGTTCGCGGGCGAGCACCGGGTCCCGCAGGGTGTGCTGGCGGCCGAGTTCCATGCTCGTGGCCGTCACGCCGCGCACGTGCGGCTCCCGCTCGCTCTGGTAGGTGTCGAGCACCTCGGCGCCCCGGACTCCGCGCAGCACGAGATCCAGCTTGAAGGCGATGTTGAGTGCGTCCCGTATCCCCGAGCAGAGTCCTTGCCCCAGGAAGGGCGGCATCTGGTGTGCGGCGTCGCCCGCGAGCAGGACCCGGCCGTCCCGCCAGCGCCTCGCGACCAGCGACTGGAAGGTGTAGGTGGCGGTGCGGGCGATGTCGGCGTCGTCGCGGGACAGGTAGCGGCCTACGCGGGACCACACGCCGTCCGCCGCACGTTCCCGCTCGAGGTCGTCGTCATCGTCGAGCAGGAAGCAGAAGCGTTGGCGTTCGGCACCGGTGGTGATGACGGTGGTGGGCCCCTCGGGATCGCCGATCTGCAGCATCGACGGCAGCCCCAGCTCGGCCGCAGGGCGCCGCAGGGTGAAGTCGCAGACCAGCCAGGGTTCGGAGAAGCCGAGGTCGTCCTGCTCGACGCCGAGGGCGTTCCGCACGAAGCTGTTCCCGCCGTCGCAGCCGATCACGTAGCGCGCCGCGAAGGTCGCACCGTCCGACGTGTTCAGGGTGACCTGGTCACGGCCTTGGGACAGGCCGGTGACCGTGGTGCCGAAACGGAGGTCGACGTTCGGCATCGAGGTGCACAACGAGTGCAGCGCCGTCTCCAGGTCGGGCTGGTGGAACTTGTAGAGGTCGGCCCAACCGCTGGCGCCGACGGTGCGGAACACCTGTCGGATGAGGAGGTCACCCGCCCCGTTGCGCCACTCGTACGCGTCCTGTGTGCGCAGGGTGGGCGCCAGTTCGTCGACGAGTCCCAGTCCTTGCAGTGCGCGCATGATCTCGCCGTCGAAGCTGGCGGCCCGGGGGAGGCCGTACAGGCCGGGGTAGCGTTCGAGCACCACGACCGAGTGCCCGGCCTTGCCCAGCAGGGCCGCGAGCGTCATGCCGACCGGCCCGCAGCCGACTACGGCGATTTCGGCGATTTCGGCGGATTCGGCGGATTCGGCGGATTCGGCGGATTCGGCGGATTCGGCGGATTCGGTGGCTTCACTAGGGGACGGCGTCCGGTTCTCAGGGTGCCTGGTGTTCGGCATGTCCGCAGCTCCTCGTGGACGGGACGGAGGGTGTGGTGGCCACGACGTCAGTTTCGAACGCCCCTGACACGATGTCTAATGCATGCTTTGCACAGGGAGTTTGCGTCAGACGCAAACGAAGGGGGCGTCCGTGGCCGACCAGTTGGACCTCAACCTCTTACGCGTGTTCGACGCGTTGATGGACACCGGCAGCGTGTCCGCGGCCGCGACGCGCCTTCATCTGTCCATTCCGGCCACCAGCAGGGCCCTGGGCCGGCTGCGACGGGCGATGAACGACCAGATCCTGGTGCGCGCCGGCCGGGGCCTCGTGCCCACCCCGTTCGCCCAGCGGTCGGCCGCCAGGGTCAAGGCGCTGCTGGAGGCCGCGGCCGAACTCCGGGTGGATGCTGCGGGAAGCGACCCGCGATCGTGGCGGCGCACCTTCGCCATCCGGGTCAACGACGGACTCAGCCCCGTGCTCGCACCCCGCCTCACGCACCGGATCGCCGCCGAGGCACCCGAGGTCCGCCTGCGGTTCGTCGCCCAGGACTCCAAGGAACCCGACCGGCTACGCGACGGCTCGCTCGACCTCGACATCGGCGTCGCCGACCCGCCCCCTCCGGACGTGCGCGCGCGAACGCTGTTCTCCGACCACTTCGTCGCCGTGGTGGCGGCGAACTCCGCCCTGGGCCAGGCAGCACGGCTGACGGTGGACGACCTGTGTGCCCACCCGCACATCTCCGCGTCCCGTCGAGGCCTCGCGCACGGGCCGCTGGACGAGGCACTTCACCGCCTGGGCCGCTCCCGGCACGTCGTCGCCGTGGTTCCCTCCTTCGCGGTGGCAGCGCTGATGGCGCTGGAGGGGGACGTCATCTGCCTCGGCCCCCGGGTGGTGGCGGAGCACCTCGTCGAACGACAGGTGCCCCTCCGGTGGTACAAGGTGCCGCTGGAGATGCCGGCGGCCGACATCGAACTGCGCTGGCACCGCCGACTCGACGACGATCCCGCGTCCCGGTGGCTCCGCCGCCACGTGCTGGAAGCCGTCCGACCGCTCGCCGCCACGCTGCACTGAACCGGACGTGAGAACCGCGTCGCCGCCCGGAGACCACCGCATCGTCCCGGCCGTCAACGAACGGCTGTGACCAACTACTGCGGGGCAGCCGGCCGTTGCGCGGGTGAGCCGCAGGAAGACATCGCCGCGCGGTCGGACGCACTGCGGAGAACACAGAATTCATTGCCCTCAGGGTCCGCGAGGACGGCCCAGCCGGCACCATCGGGTTCCCGGCGGTCGTCGACGAGGGCGGCCCCGAGGTTCAGCAGCCGCTCGACCTCCTCCTCGCGCGTGGTCTCCGGACGCAGGCACAGGTGGACCCTGTTCTTGATCATCTTCGGTTCCGGCACCTGGTGGAAGTACAACAGCTGGCCCGCCGGCAGCATCACCGCAGTCTCCGGATCACCCGGGCCATCCTCCGGGTGCAGCGGATGACCGAGCACCTCACTCCAGAACCGAGCCAGCCCGTAGGCATCCGCACAGTCGATCGCCACGTTCTGCAACACCGAGACCATGCACGCGAGCCTGCCCGAAGCACCGCTCGGTCCGCTACCGAATTGCGGCCGGACAGTACCGACTGGGCAGCACCGGCGCTTTCGCCACGAGCCCCGGCTCGGCTCACCCGGGACTTCGCCGCGCTACTGCGCGCGGAGCGATTCGCCGAGACCGCGGAACTGTTCGCACCGCCCCTGCGCGCTGCCGTATCCGCCGAAGTGCTGCGGCTCGCCTGGGCGGCCGAGGCCGCGGGACGGGGAGGGGTCAGGGCGATCGGGGAGCCGGTGAGCGAGCCCGGAGAAGCCGACCCGGTGCGCGTCCGAATCCCGGTGACCTGCGCGGACGGCAGCTTCACCGTGGTCACGTCGGTCGGCGCCGACGGCCTGCTGCACGGTCTGCGGCTCGCCCAGGACGACGGCGCCGAATGGCAGCCGCCGCCCTACGCGGACCAGGCCCGGTTCACCGAACGGGAAGTCCGGCTCGGCGCCGGTCCGCTCGCCGTACCCGGCACGCTGAGCCTGCCCGCCGGCCCCGGCCCGTGGCCCGCCGTCGTGCTGCTCAGCGGCGGCGGCGCGTTCGACCGGGACGAGAGCATCGGCCCCAACAAGCCGCTCAAGGACCTCGCCTGGGGGCTCGCCAGCCGACAGGTGGCCGTGCTGCGCTTCGACAAGGCCACCTTCGCGCACCCGGACCACCTGCCCTCGGACTTCACCATGGCCGACGAGTACCTGCCGCCCGCGCTCGCCGCCGTCCAACTGCTCCGGCGACAGCCCGGGGTGGCCGCGGACCGGATCCACCTGCTCGGCCACAGCATGGGTGGCAAGGTGGCGCCGCGAATCGCCGCCGCCGACCCGTCGATCGCGGGACTGGTGCTGCTCGCCGCGGACGCCCAGCCGATGCACGAGGCGGCCGTCCGGGTGGCCCGCCACCTCGCGGCGCTCGCCCCCGGCCCGGGCATCGACGACGCGGTGGCGGCGCTGGCCCGGCAGGCCGCGCTGGTGGCCGGCCCCGAACTCATGCCCGACACACCGTCGGAGCTGCTGCCGTTCGGACTCTCCGCCGCCTACTGGCTCGACCTGCGCGCGTACGACCCGGTGGCCACGGCGGCCGCACTCGACCGCCCGATGCTGATCCTCCAGGGCGGCCGGGACTACCAGGTCACCGTCGCCGACGACCTGACGCGCTGGCAGGACGCCCTGGCGGACCGGCCCGAGGTGGCGATCAGGATCCACCAGGACGCCAACCACCTCTTCCTCCCCGGCACCGGCCGTGCCACCCCGGCCGAATACGCGCGACCGGGGCACGTGGAGCCGGCGGTGGTGGACGAGATCGCGACCTGGCTGGCGCGATGTCGGTAGGGGCGGGCCAGCGCGGCGGTGGCCTTCGCATCGACGTTCATCAAGCCACTGGTGGCTGTCGTAGGGCTGCTCGCTGTGGACGGTGCGTCCATGCAGCGCACTCCAGCACGACGACGGCACTCTCGACCGGGGCGGTCGTCCCATCCGTCGCGTTCCTCCGATCTCGGCGTCGATCTTCACGTAGAGTGCGGTCAAGCGGGTCTCCAAGTCGGGTGTCACAAACGGGTCTTGGGGCCTTCGTCGCATCCGTGCGCCCGAACTCCCGGCCCATCGATCGACAGAGCTCAGTCCCGCGTTGACCGAACGGAGCCCAAGCGCCATGCCGGACACCACCCCCGCCAGCCCTGGCCCTCGTGAGGTCCTGGCCCGCTACCAGCGGGCGATGCTCGACAAGTCAGCGGACGACCTGGCCGATCTTTACACCGTCGACGCCGTCCACGAGTTCCCGTTCCTCTTCCCCGGCATGCCGGCGCGCTACCAGGGGCGCGAAGAGGTCCGCGCGGGCTACCGGGCGGCCTGGGGCGCCAGCCCGGCGCAACCGCAGGAGATCCGCGAAGTCGCCGTGCACGAGAGCACCGACCCCGAGGTGATCACCGTCGAGCAGGTCGTCACCGGGACCGTGACCACAACCGGCCAGACCTTCAGCATTCCCGGCCTCCTGGTGATCCGGGTCCGCAACGGCCGGATCGTGCACGTCCGCGACTACATGGACGGGCTCGGCGTAGCCCACGCCATGGACCGACTGGCCGCCGTGGTCGCCAGCCTCGGCGACCGTCACTGAGAGCCTGACTTCGGACTTGTTCATCCAGGGACGGCTGCCCGGCTGCCCGCGCGGGCCGTCGAGGGGGGGCCGTCGCGTTCGCAGAAGAGGAAGTGCCAATTCCGCTCGTGTACGCGGGTGTTGGGAACTCCGAGGCATTGCCGACTGTTACAAGGCGGTGACGATCCGCTCACAACCGAAGTGTGGAGCGCGGCGTCCCTACAGATGACAGAGCCCGAATCGCGCCGACCGTGCTCTTCGGGCCGAGCAATCACCTCCCCTTGAAAGGGGCACCCGTGATCGTCTCCAAGCGGAACTCCCTGCGCCTGGCCGCCGTGACCACCGTCACCGTGCTCTCCCTCGGGCTGGCGGGCACCGCCGCCATGGCGGCCGCCCCGGCCGCCTACCCCACGTCCACCACGCAGCAGGCGACGGCGCAGCAGGCCGCCGCGCAGGCCGGCATCACCGCCAAGCCGTCCGTCACGTCCGTCCAGGCCTGGCAGCTGTTCCGGGTCAACGGCACCACCACCGGCCTCAAGGCGGGCACCAAGGTGACCCTGCAGCAGAAGCAGCACGGCAAGTGGGTCACCCTGCCGGCCTCCGTCCCCACCAACCACAACGGTTCCTACTCGCTCGGCGTGAAGCTCGGCATCAAGGGCCTGAACGAGCTGCGCATCGTCAGCGGAGACGTCGCCTCCCCCGTGTTCACCGTGACCGTGCGCTGACCCACGGCCCACGACCCCCGCCGTCGGGCGGTGCGGTGCCCGCTCCCGAGCGGCCACCGCAC
>NZ_JBHXTQ010000020.1:0-33558 GCF_042677305.1 Kitasatospora sp. NPDC127121
GTCACGGGGACCGACGCCGCGCGTACCCCGGTCCGTCAGGCCCGGTCCGGGACCGTGCTCTCGACCAGGTGCAGGTAGGAGTTGACCGGGCGGACCCCGGTCGGCTCCAGACCCGCCTCCCGGACGAGGGCGACCAGCCCGGCCTGGGTGTGCTTGCGGCCGCCGACGTTGAGCAGCAGCAGCAGGTCCATCGCGGTGGTGAACCTGATCTCGGGACTTCCGTCCACCAGGTTCTCGACCACGATGACGCGGCTGCCCGGCTCCGCCGCCGCCGCCACGTTGCGCAGGGTCAGGACGGTGCTCTCGTCGTCCCACTCCAGGATGTTCTTCAGCAGGTACACGTCGGCCTTGACCGGGACCTCCCGGCGGCAGTCGCCGGCCAGCAGCGTCGCCCGGTCGGCGAGCGCGCCGCCCGGCCGCAGCCGCGGGTCGGCCCCCGCCACCACCTCGGGCAGGTCCAGCAGGGTCCCGCGCAGCCCCGGATTGCGCTCCAGCAGCGTGGCGAGGACGTGCCCCTGGCCGCCGGCGATGTCCACCACCGTGCCGACCCCGCCCAGGTCCAGCCGGTCGGCCAGCGCTAGCGCGGAGAGCCGGCTCGACTGGGTCATCGCCTGGTCGAAGACCGCGGCCGACTCGGGCGCGTGGGCGTGCAGGTGGTCGAAGAAGTCCATGCCGTGCAGCTCGGGGAAGACGGCCTTGCCGGTGCGGACCGCCTCGTCGAGGTGCCCCCACAGCTCCCAGGTCCACGGCTCGGTGCCCCAGAGCACCATGTGCTTGAGGGTGCGCGGGGTGTCCTCCCGTAGCAGCCGCGAGGCGTCGGTGTGCGCGTACCGGCCGTCGGGTCGCTCGCTGAACACGTCGTAGGTCGTCAGCGAGCGCAGCAGCCGTTGCAGCGCGTCCGGTTGGGCGCCCACGGCCCGGGCCAGCTCGGCCACGGTGGCGGGCTCCTCGCCGAGCGCGTCGGCCAGGCCCAGCCGGGCCGCCGCGCGGACGGAGGCGGCGCAGGCCGCGCTGAGCGCGAGCTCGCGCAGCCGGATCACCGCCTGCGGAATGGTTTCGCCGGTCGTCGTCATCTGCCGTCCTCCTCAGGCGCCGTGCTGCGTGATCAGGTCGAACGGGGCCGGTTCGGCCTGGGCGAGCGCCATCACCCGGCCGACCCGCGAGCGGAACTCCGGGGAGCCGGTCGCCTGCTTGTGCGAGACGGCGTCGTCCCACTCGGCGGTCTCCACGTAGACCTGCGCGTCGGCGGCCGAGCGGTACAGCCGGTGGGAGCGGAAGCCGGGTTGGGCGCTCATGTACGCGGTGATCTCCCCGACGACGGCCTCGAACTCGGTCTTGTCACCGGTGACGGTGAAGCGGTTGATGAAGGTGAACATGCTGGTCCTCCTGGGTCGGTCGCGGGTCAGGGCTTGCCGAGCAGCCGGTCGCGCAGATCGCGCCGCTGCACCTTGCCGGTGGCGGAGCGCGGGATGCTCTCCGCCAGCCACAGGTGCCGCAGGTGCTCGTAGTAGGGCAGTCGGGCGTTGACGAAGCCGGCCAGGGCGGCCGGGTCGACGTCATCGCCCATCGGGACGACGAGTCCGACGGCGACGGCGCCGCTCAGCTCGTCGGGGTAGTCGAAGACCACGCAGTCGGCGACCGACGGATGCCGCATCAGCACCCGCTCGATCTCGGTCGGCGACACGAGCCAGTTGTCGCACTTGAAGACGTCCTTGATCCGGTCGACGACGGACAGCCGGCCTTCCTCGTCGACCCGTCCGACGTCACCGGTGCTGAACCAGCCGTCCGGGCGCACGGCCTCGCCGTGCCCGGCGCCGAGGTAGCCCAGCATCAGCTGGGGCCCCTTGACCTGGATCTCGCCCTTCTCGCCCGTCGGCAGTACCGCGCCGGTCCGCACGTCGACGATCCGGCAGCCCGTTCCCGCCACCGGCGGGCCGCAGGATCCGGTGGTCGGCCGGTCCAGCAGGTCGAAGTGGGTGGAGGGCGAGGTCTCGGCGAGACCGTAGCCCTGGACCACCGGGACGGCGAAGTGCTCCGACAGGGCCGTCGTCGTGCGCGGCGGCAGCGTGGAGCCGCCGGACAGCACCGCCCGCAGCGAGGGGATCCGGAAGGCCGGCAGGCGCAGGTCCCCGGCCAGCCGGGACAGCCGCACCGGGAGGCTGTACAGGTGGCTGGCCCGCCAGGCGCGGGCCAGCTCCACCATCGCCTCCTGGTCCTCCGCCGGGCAGAGTAGAAGGGTCGCGCCGACCGCCAGCGCGGTGTTCAGGTGCATGAGGTGGAACGAGGGCAGGTTGTCGAGCGAGACCGAGTCCGCGCCCAGCTGGTGGGCGTGCGCCGACTGCGCGGCGTTCACCAGGAGGTTGTCGTGGCTCAGCCGCACCGTCTTGGGAGCGCCGGTGGTACCGCTGGTGAACTGGAGGCAGGCGGTCCGCGCGGCCTCGCCGTCCGGGACGGCCGCCCGGGGCAGTTCGTCCAGTACCGGTGTGCCGTCGCCCGCGTCCGAGGTCACCACGATCTGCCGCAGCGCCGGGACCCGGTGCCGCACCGCCTCGATCCGGCGGTGCATCCGGGGCGACAGCACCGCCGCCCGCGCACCGCACGCGTTCAGGACGTGCACCAGGGCGTCGTCCGAGATCAACGGGTTGAACATGGCGCTGGTGTTGCCGGAGCGGGAGATCGCCAGGAAGGTGACGGCGAAGTCCACGGTGAGCTCGGCGGCGATCGCGATCACCGTCTCCGGGCCGCCGAACGCGCCGCGCAGCGCCTCGGCGCAGCGGGTCACCCGTCCGTCGAGCCCGGCGTGGTCGAGGACCTCGCCGTCGGCGACCAGCGCCGGGTGCCGGGGCGAGCGCCGGGCCGAGCGTCGGAGCAGGTCGTCGATCCGGGGGCCGCCGATCAGCTCCGACACGGTGTCCAGCGGCGCGCCGAAGGTCGTACTGTCCGCAGAGGTAGCCATGTCGGGGTCTCCTCTCAGGCGGCCGGCAGGTCGTCCCGGCACACCTGGCGGTGGCGGACCTTCAGCTCCCCGGCCACCCGCACCAGCCGGTCCTCGCAGCTGGTGCTCAGGTGCACGGCGGCCGCACCGCCCTTGGGCGTGGCGATGATGAGCGCGTAGGTCCTGGCGAGCACGGTGCCGTCCGGCTGCTCGGCGACCTCCAGCATGCCGAGCCAGTGCCGGTGCTGGACCCCGGCGGCGGCCAGGCGCGCCGCCGCCTCGTGGGCGCCGCGCTCGATGCTCCCCCGGCCCTCCTGCGGGTGCGGGCGGGCGTTGGCGGCGAACACGCCGTCCTCGGTGAAGGTCGCGGCCCACTGGGTGACCTCGCCCTCGTCCAGGTGGCGCATCTGCCGCCCGTAGAAGTGCTGGACCTCCTCGTAGAGCGATTCGGTCATGCTCGGGCCCTCCTCGGGCGGTTGGGGATCGGTACGGCGACGACGTTCGCACCCCCGTTTCGAATCCGGTTCGAGCGCGGGCCGCGCGGGCGCGCTCCAACGGGAGTCGAAGCCGGCGGTGCAGGGTCGGGCCGAGGGGCCTGAACGAGCCCGGGAACTCTGAATCGGAGACTGATGCGATGAGCACCGAGACAACCACCGGGGTCGCCCTGGTGACCGGGGCGACCAGCGGGATCGGACTGGCCAGCACCGTCCGCCTGGCCCAGCGAGGCCTGCGCGTCTTCATCTGCGCCCGCACCGCGAAGGACGTCTCGGAGACGGTCGCGCGGCTGCGCGGCGAGGGGTACGAGGTCGACGGCGTACCCGCCGACGTCCGCTCCCAGGAGGACGTCGCCACGGCGGTCCGGACCGCGGTGGACCGGTTCGGCCCGATCGGCGTGCTGATCAACAACGCCGGGCGCAACGGCGGTGGCGTCACCTCGGCCATCAGCGACGAGCTGTGGAACGACGTGATCGAGACCAACCTCACCAGCGTCTTCCGGGTCACCCGGGAGGTGCTGACCACCGGCGGCATGGAGCGGGCCGGCCACGGGCGGATCATCACCGTCGCCTCCACCGGAGGCAAGCAGGGCGTCCCGCTCGGGGCTCCGTACTCGGCGTCCAAGGCCGGCGTCATCGGCTTCACCAAGGCGCTCGCCAAGGAGCTCGCCGCCACCGGCACCACCGTGAACGCGGTCTGCCCCGGTTATGTCGAGACCCCGATGGCGGTGCGGGTCCGCCAGGCGTACGCCGCCACCTGGGAGACCAGCGAGGAGGACGTGCTCGCCCGGTTCGAGCAGAAGATCCCGCTCGGCCGCTACTCCTCCGCGGAGGAGGTGGCGGGCATGGTCGACTACCTGACCACCCCCGCCGCCGCCTCCATCACCGCGCAGGCGATCAACGTCTGCGGCGGCCTCGGCATCTACTGAACCCACCGACGGAAGGCTGGTCGACGGATGACCCGCACACAGCACACCACCCACGACATCGACGTGGCCGCCCCCGCCGACGTCGTCTACGCCGTCATCGCCGACGCCCTGGCGTGGCCACGGCGGTTCGGACCCACCCTGCACGTGGAGCACGAGGCCCTGACGGCCGACACCGAGCGGCTGCGGATCTGGGCCGGCGCCAACGGCGAGGTGAAGCACTGGACTTCACGCCGCGAGCTGGACGGCGGCCGTCGGCGGATCCGGTTCCGGCAGGAGGTCTCCTCGCCGCCGGTCGCCTCGATGGCGGGGGAGTGGCAGGTCCACGAGCGGCCCGGCGGCGCCACCCTGACGCTCACCCACGAGTTCACCGCGGTCGACGACGACCCACAGGGCGTCGAGTGGATCACCCGGGCCACCGACCGCAACAGTCGAACCGAACTCGGCAACATCAAGGCCCTCGCCGAGAGCTGGTCGGCGCTCGCCGACCTGGAATTCGAGTTCGAGGACTCGGTGCTGGTCGACGCGCCGCTGGAGACCGTCTACGGCTTCCTCCACGAAGCCGCCGAGTGGCCGGACCGGCTGCCCCACGTGGCCCGCCTCGACCTGCGCGAGGACGTCCCCGGCATCCAGCACATGGCGATGGACACCCGCACCGCGGACGGCTCCGAGCACACCACCGAGTCGATCCGGATCTGCTTCCCCGGCACCGCCATCGCCTACAAGCAGCTGCGCACACAGTCGATGATGTCCGCCCACACCGGCCGGTGGACCTTCGAGCAGACCGGGCACGGCGTCCGGGTGACGTCCTGGCACGCCGTCGTGCTCAACCCCGAGGCGATTCCCGCCGTCCTGGGCCCCGAGGCGACCACTGCTTCCGCCCGGACGTTCATCCGCTCCGCCGCGGGCGGCAACAGCCGCGCCACCCTGGCGCTGGCCAAGCGGTTCGCCGAGGAACGCCATGGCTGACCCCGCACCGTCCGTCCTGATCGCCGGCGCCGGCCCGGTCGGGCTCACCGCGGCCCACGAGCTCGCCCGACGCGGCGTACGGGTACGGCTGATCGACGCCGCCGACGGCCCGGCCACCAGCAGCCGGGCGCTCGCGGTGCACGCCCGGACCATGGAGGTGCTCGACCAGATGGGAGCGCTCGACCGGCTGCTCCCGCTGGGCCGACGTGTCACCCACTTCACCATGCACCGCCGGGGCCGCACCCTGGTTCGATTCGACACCAACTACGAGACGATGCCCACCCGTTACCCATTCAGCCTGATGGTGGACCAGGTGGTGACGGAACGCGTGCTGCGCGAGTGCGCCGCGCGGTACGGCGTCACCGTCGAATGGGGCGTCGAACTGGTCGGCGTCCGCTCCGAGACGGACGCCGCGCTGGTCACCCTGCGCCACCCCGACGGGCGGGTCGAGGAGACGCCGGTGCCCTGGCTGATCGGTGCCGACGGCGGGCGCAGCACCGTCCGGCGCCAGCTCGGCATGCGGCTGATCGGGGACACCACCCAGGAGTGGCTGAACGCCGACGTCACGATCGACGCCGACCTGCCGCCGGACAGCAACCACCTGCTGCACACCGACCCGGGAACGCTGCTGCTGGTGCCCTTCCCCGAACCGGGCAAGTGGCGCGTGGTGGACACCAGGGACACCGGCGGAGCCGACGACCCCGAGGTCGTCCGGCGCAGGCTGACCGCCAAAATCGGCCGGGCGCTGGGCCGGCCGGTCACGGTCGGCGCGCCCAGCTGGCTCTCGGTGTTCACCGTGCAGCAGCGCCAGATCACCCGGATGCGCTCGGGACGCTGCTTCCTCGCCGGCGACGCCGCGCACGTGCACAGCCCCGCCTCCGGGCAGGGCATGAACAGCGGCATCCAGGACGCCTACAACCTCGCCTGGAAGCTGGCGGACGTGACGCGCGGTCACGCCGGGCCCCACCTGCTCGACAGCTACGACGCCGAGCGGGTGCCGACCGGGGCCGTCCTGTTGCGCTCCACCAGGACGGCCACCGCGCTGGTCTCGCTGCGCACCGTGCTGGGGCCGGCCCTGCTCACCGTCGGCACCGCCGTGCTGCGCGCGGTGCCGCCGCTGAAGCGCCGGGTCGAGGGCAAGATGATCCGCGGCTTCTGCGGGCTGGGCCTGGCCTACCCGGACAGCCCGCTCACCCTGGCGACCGACGCCACCGGTGGGATCAGGCCCGGCGACCGGGTGGGCTGCGCCGCCGGCACGGCAGGCGGGCACCCCGGCGGGGCCGCTCTCCGTGCCGAACTCGCCGATCCCCGATGGACGTTGCTGGCCGCCGAGCCGGCAACCGGGCGCGCCGCCCACCGGGAGGCGGTGGAGCAGGTGGACCGGCTGTTCGGCGCGGCCGTCTCGGTACGGGTGCTGTCCGACGCGAACGCCGACGGTAGCTCCGACGCCGACGGTAGCTCCGACGCGGACGGTCACTCCGACGCGGACGGTCACTCCGACGCGGACGGTCACTCCGACGCGGACACCGACGGCGCGCTGCGTCGTGCCCTGGGTCTGGCGCCCGGGGAGTTCCTGCTGATCAGGCCGGACGGCTACGTCGCCGCCCGGGACCGCGGCCCGGGCCGGTTCCGCCAGGTCCTCCAGGCCTGCGCCCTGCTACCGGAAGGGACCACCAGTGCGCATCATTGACCTGTCCTCGGCGATCGACGGCGGCGCCTGGGAGGTGGACGGGATCCGTCACGAGGTGCTGACGCCGGCCGACGGCGCGCGGCACATGGCCGAGGGGATGCTCCGCAACCACGGCATCGAGTTCGACATCGCCGACCTGCCCGACGGAGAACTGCTCTCCCTCGACACCCTGACCCTGACCACCCACACCGGCACCCACGTCGACGCGCCGTCGCACTACGGCACCAAGACGGCGTACGGAATTCCGCGCGACATCGACCAGTTGCCGTTGGACTGGTTCATCGGCCCGGGAGTCGTCCTCGACCTGACCGACACCGGGGTCGGTACGATCGGCGCGGACCGACTGCGGCGGGCATTCGACGACATCGGCCATTGCCCGCGCGCCGGGGACATCGTGCTCCTGCACACCGGCGCCGACCAGCTCGCCGGAACACCGGAGTACTTCACCGAGTTCGCCGGCCTGGACGGTGAGGCGACCAACTTACTGCTCGACCTCGGGGTGCGGCTCATCGGGACGGACGCCTTCGGCCTGGACGCCCCTTTCACGCATATGCTCTCGGAGTTCCGGCGTTCCGGCGACCATTCCGTGCTCTGGCCCGCGCATTTCGCGGGGCGGCAGCGGGAATACTGTCAGATCGAGCGGCTGTGCAATCTGGGTGCGCTGCCCGCGCCGACCGGATTCACCGTACACGCGCTTCCGGTCAAAATCGTCGGCGCGGGCGCGGGTTGGACTCGGGCGGTGGCACTGCTCGATTGACGGCCGCGGCCGCCGAATTCAGCGCGGCCGGTATGCGACAGGTCCCGACCACCGTGGGGTGATCGGGACCTGTCGGGCGTGCGGCCCTGTGGTCAGATCCGGCCGAACATCCGCAGCATGTACTCCTTGCGGTCCAGCGGGTTGGTGTCGGTCCGACGGCGGCTCGGGGCCGCGCCGACGGCCGGCTGGAAGCTGTCGAACCGGGTGACCAACACTCCCTCACCCTGGCTCAGCCCCGGCAGCCGCTGCTCGAACTCCTGCGCCGTGCGGGCCGGGATGGTGCCCTCCACCAGGCAGGTGCTGCCCTGCGCCTTCGTCGTCTCCGGCGTGCCACCGCACTCCACCAGGTTCAACAGGACGGTGCTGACGTTCTCGGCCGGCACCTCCAGTTCGAACCTGTTCACCGGCTCGAACACCTGCGTCCCGGCCTGCTTGAGCGCGTTCATCAGCACCAGCGGGGTGAGCTTGCGGAAGTCGCCCGCCGCGCTGACCGGGCTGGCGAACCCGGTGTGGGTCAGCGTCACCAGGATGTCGAGCACCTCCCACCCGCACAGTCCCTGCTGGAGCGTCGAACGCGCCGCCTCCTCCACCGCCTTGTGGAAGGCGTACGGCAGCGAACCCAACTCGACCGACCGCCGGAAGACGACCCCCGAGCCGGGCTCTCCGGGCTCCACCCGCAGCCCGACCGTGGCCCAGAAGTAGGTCTTGCTCCGGTAGTCGATCTCCTCCGCCGACTCACCGACCCCGATCGGCCGCTCGACGCAGATGATCCGGGTGCCCTCGAACACCACGTCCAGCTTGTAGTCCTCGGCGAGCGTCGCCTTGATGACCTCCTTCTGCACCTCCCCGTAGAGGGAGACCGAGACCTCCTGCTCCTCGTCGTTCTTGCGGACGTTGATGAACGGGTCCTGGTCGGCCAACTGCAGCAGGGCCTCGTAGAGTTCGGGCATCGCGCCGGACCTCGTCGCCCTGACCACGGTCTCCAGGCTCGGCGGCGCGAACAGGTGCTGCCCGCGCAGCCCCTCGGCGGTGCCGAGCTGGTCCCCGATCCGGATGCCCTTGAGCCCCCAGACCTTGGCGATGTCACCGGCCGACGCCGGAGCCTCGACCACCGCGGAGCCCCGGTCGAACACCTCGACCACGGTCGTCCGGCCGGGCAGCTCGACGACGGCGCCGTGCTGGTCCTGCCGGTGGATGGAGACCTTGGTGCGGCCCTTGAGCGCCCCCGTGTGCAGCCGGACATAGGCGACCTTCTCGCCGGCCCAGCCGCGTTCGATCTTGAACACCGTCCCGCGCAGCGCATCGCCGGAGCCACCGTGATTGACCGGAAACAGGCTGGTGATCCCGCCCATCAGATCGGTGATGCCGACGCCGGCCACGGCCGAGCCGAAGAACACCGGGTACAACTGCGCCGAGCCGGTCTGCCGGGCCAGCTCGGTCGTGTAATCCTGCTCGGTCAGCGCCGCCTCGTCGTCGAGGTAGCGCGCCAGGAACGCGTCGCCGTGCTCGGCCAGGACGTCGGCCAGTTCGGTGGCGAAGTCGTCCCCCGCCTCCTCCTCCGTGCCCCCCACCGCGATCCGGCGGGCCGCGGCGCTCGCCTGCGGCGTACCGATCCTCTCCACCCTGCTCATCGGGACGATGGCGGGCGTGAGTTCGGAGCGGATCGACTCCAGCAGGTCGTCGTGGCGGGCGCCCATGCGGTCGATCTTGTTGACGAAGAGGATCACCGGCATGCGCATCTTGACCAGCGTGCGCATCAGCAGGCGGGTCTGGGCCTGGACGCCCTCCACCGCGGAGATGACGAGCACCACGCCGTCGAGCACGCCGAGGGCCCGCTCCACCTCGGAGATGAAGTCCGGGTGGCCGGGGGTGTCGATGAGGTTGACCTTCACATCGCCGACGGTGAAGGACACCACCGCCGACCGGATGGTGATGCCGCGCTGCCGCTCCATGTCGTGGGAGTCGGTCTGAGTGTCGCCGCGATCGACGCTGCCGATCCGGTCGATGACGCCGGCGGTGTAGAGCAGCCGCTCGGTCAGGCTGGTCTTACCGGCGTCGACATGGGCCAGGATTCCGATGTTCACGCTTGACATGACGTGCTTCCCCTAGTTCTTCGGTCTTCGCTTGCACAACCGGAGCAACACGGATCTTTCGGGGCACGTCATTCTCCTCGTGTCGTGACAGTAGTCCAACCTGTCGCAGTCTAACAGCACTTGACGATCCGACCGCCGATCGACCCCCGTCGATCGGCGGGGGAGTATTCCTTTTGGAACAACCGTGCCGAGCGCCTGGGAATAGCAGTAGTGCCACCTTGCGCGCAGTCCCCTTGAGTCGTTGATCGAAGCGTGGATATACAGGAGTCGAGTGATTATCTCGGCGAAATCGGAGGCGTCATGAGGTTCAATGTTCTCGGCCCGATGGAAGTCCTCGATGCGGGAACCCCGTGCACACCCAGCGCGCTGAAGGTCCGGTGGACGCTGGCCATCCTGGTGATGCACGCCAATCGGATCGTCGACCTCGGCGTCATGATCGAGGAAATATGGGGCGACAATCCTCCGCGCACGGTGGTGACCACCGCGCAGACCTACATCTACCAACTCCGCAAACTCGGTCGGGTGGAGGGCCGCGACTTCATCCTCACCAAGGCGCCGGGCTACCTGTTGCTCCTGGGCGAGGAGGAGCTCGACTCCCAGGACTTCGAGCGGCTCTACAACGAGGGCGCCCGCCTGCTGGCCGACGGCCACCCCGAGGCGGCGTCGGACCGGTTGGGCCAGGCGCTGAGCCTGTGGCGTGGCGGCGCGCTGGCGGACATCCCCGTCGGCAGGGCGCTCGCCGGCCACGTGGCCGTCCTGGAGGAGATGCGTCTGCGCGCGCTGGAGAACCGCATCCTGGCCGATCAGCAGATCGGCCGGCACCGGGAACTCATACCGGAGCTACGGGCGTTGACGCTCCACCACCCGCTCAACGAGTGGTTTCACGAGCAGCTCATGCTCGCGCTCGACTGTGCCGGCAGACGCAGTGAGGCCCTGCACGTCTACCGGTCGCTCTACCGCAAGCTCGACGAGGACCTGGGCATCTACCCGTCGCAGCCGTTGCGGGAGCTGCACGACGATCTGCTCAGTGGAATCTCGCGGCTGCGGGAGCCGCGTCGGCCGAGTGCCGGGCAGGTGATGGAACTCGGCCAGCAGCCGGCCGGCTCAGCCTAGTGGCACCAGCAGGGAGGCAGCCCTGGCCTTGTTGACGGCATCGATCCGGGAGACCGCGTTGAGTTTCACGAAGACGTTCCTGAGGTGGCGTTTAACGGTGCCGGGGGCGATGCTGAGGTGGCCGGCGATGGCGGAGTTGCTCAGGCCGTTCGCCACAAGTCCCATGATCTCCCGTTCCCGTGAGGAGAGTTGGGATCCGCGTGGCCCGGTCATCCAGTCGATGCCGGAGCGGGAGGCCATGATGTACACCCGCTCCCGGTTGACGGCCAGCCCCCGGACCACGGACACCAGGCAGTCGCTGGTGACGTCCTCGCGCAGGTAGGCACTCACTCCGAAGCCGAGGTACATCTCCACCTCGCCCGGCCGCTCGCGCTTGCTCAGCACGACCACCCGGCAGCGGGCGCCGCGGGGGAGCAGCCGGCCCAGGGCCTGTTCGGTGGCCGCGTGCGAGTCGCCCACCCCGAACAGCACCACGTCGACGTGGTGTTCGGACAGCACCTCCAGCGCCTCGTCCACGGTGCCCACCGTCGCGCGTACGACCAGGTCGGGCTCGGCGGAGAGGAAGGCGTGCAGTCCTTGGCGCAGCAGCGAATTTCCTTCGAGGACGAGGACCGACGTGCGATTCTTTATCATTGTCACGATAGACCTCGTTGGTAGAAGGCGCGAATTCCCGGCCGTGGCAGCCGTTTTCGGCCCGCCGCGGAGAGCGGCGCGCCCGACGGGATTCGACGGCAACGGGCGTGTGGGGGGAGTGATATCGGGGGCTGCGCGGTGCCGAGCCCGCTGGTGCCATTCGGCCGTCCCGGCCCGGTGGTCCGCGAGGCCTCGACCGTCGGTGTGAGGTCCGGCCTCGATGCCGACGGAGGCTTGCGCGCACCGGCGTCACCTGCACCTTCGGGCGACCGCCGCCCTCGTGGGCGGCGGCGCCGACCGTCACGGCAGCGGCCACAGTGCAGGTCCGGGGTCAGCCATCAACTGGGAACGCCAACCATTCATCTTCTTCCGATCGTCGATCAGCGGCTGGTTTTCGCGGGCTTTATGGTCCAGATCACAACCCCGCTTGCCGCACAGGCAACGGGGTGCTGGAGTCCGAAGCTGCGGCGGCACCGGGACTGTTGCCGTGACCTGATGTAAGGAGAACCTAACCGACCCTCGCGGGCAGCCCAAGGGCGCTTTTTCGCCGCGTCGGAAACGGTGAGATCACGGGATGATCTCGCTCTCCGTGAACGAAGCGCGATGCCGGCCCGGCCGTGCGCATCTCGTGTGATTGGTGGGTGTGAAGAGGGGGAAGGGACTGTGAATGATCACAATCTCCGTTGCGGCTCGCGGCAACCTGGCGGCCCGTCCGCGCGGGACCGCCGCTCCCCGGCTCATCGTTGACTGAACTAGCGAGGTGAGCCGGGATGTTGGCGTGGGCAACCGCCCGCTCCGGCAGGCCGCCCCGTGCTTCTCGGGCCTGCCGTCCGCCTCCTCGGCCGCTCTCGGTTCGGCGGCCCCGGTGCGATCGGCCCTGCTGTTCTGGTCGCGCACCGGTGATGGTCGCGGGCGGCCTGATGCCGTCGGGTGACGTGACGACAGTCGAGGGAGTGATGCTGATCAGCAGATCAGCAGATCAGCCGATCAGCAGGAAGGCTTCCCACTCCTCGGTGGCGGCGCCGGTGCCCGGCTCGGACGCGGCTCAGGGATACGGGCGTGGGTGTGGGCGTGCAGGGGGCGAGGGCCGGGCCTGCCGTCCCCTCCAGTCCAGGAGGCCGGGAGGGTCGCCGACGCCTCGATCGCCTTGCCCCGTCCGCACAGCCAGCTGCCGTCGCCGCCGGGGGCGGCCCAGCGCGGGATGTCCGGCGCGCTCCGCGCCCTCATCGCCTCCGGCCACGATGGGGTTCGAGCAGGCAGGCGGCAGCTGTTGTGCGCCGATCTCCGAGCGCGGCCTGATCGGCGAGCTTCGTACGGCCGCGCTGGTCGGTACGAACGTGCTGATCACGCGGTTCTTCGCCGCGGACGGCGCGCCGCCTTCAACCTCGACCGCGCACTGGGCCGACACGGCAGCGCCCGGCCGGGCGCGGGCCGGCCGCCGGTCGGCCGGGGCCCTCAGGCCTTCCGTCGCACGGCGATGACCGCCGCGCCCAGGACGCACGCGCCGGCGGCGGTGAGGTAGGCGAGGTGGTAGCCGGTGAGCTGGTCCGTGCTGGTCGCGGCGACCAGCACCATCACCGCGACGCCCGCACTCGCGCCGATCTGCTGCGCCACGACGTTCACCGCCCCGGCGACGGCGTGCTGCCGCGCCGGGACTCCGGTGAGCCCGGCGGACGTCATCGAGGGGAAGTTCAGGCCCTGGCCGATGCCGCTGAGCACCAGGCCGGGCAGCACGTACGGAACGTAGCCGCCGTCGTGCGGTGTGCCCAGCCACAATGCGGCGCCCCCGCCGATCAGCACGAGGCCGACCGCCATCAGCGTGCGCGGGGTGAACCGGGCCAGCAGGCGTCCGGTGGCGAAGTTGGCGGTGAGGAACACGGCCAGGGACATCGGCACCAGCGCGAGACCGGACTCGAACGGGGAGTAGTCCAGCATCCCCTGGAGGTACAGCGGCGCGAAGAACAGCAGCCCGACCGATCCCATGTACTGGAGGAACGCCGCCAGGCTCGCGGCCCGGACGGACCTGATCCGGAAGAGGCCGAGCGGAAGCACCGGGTCGGCGGTGCGGTGCTCGCGCACGACGAACAGCACCAGGAAGGCCACCGCGGCGCCGAGGACGATCCATGCCGTCGCCCCGTCACTGCTCACGCCGACGATGAGCAGGGTGAGGCCGAGCGTGCCCGTGATCGCGCCGGGCAGGTCCAGCCGGCCGCTGTGCCCGGCGCCGCCGGGCAGTCCGGCGCGGGTCGCGGCCAGTACGGCGAGCCCGAGCAGCACCGAGAACCACAGCACCGAACGCCAGCCGAGGAACTGGGTCAGTACGCCGCCCAGCATCACCCCGCCGCTGAAGCTCGCGGCGCCGACCGCCGCATACACGCTGAAGGCCCGGTTGCGGGCCGGACCGGCCGGAAACGTCTCGGTGAGCAGGGCCAGCGCGGCCGGGCCCGACAGGGCGGCGCCGATGCCCTGGACGGCGCGCGCACCCAGCAGCACCGCGGTGTCCGGAGCCAGCGCCCCGACCAGCGCGGACACGGTGAACAGGGCGACCCCGACCTCGAACACCCGTCGTCGGCCCAGGACGTCGGCCAGTCGGCCGCCCACCAGCAGGAAGCCGGCGAACGTGACGGCGTAGGCGGTCATGACCCACTGGAGCGTGGTCTCGTCCAGGTCGAAGCGCGCTCCGACCGACGGCAGGGCGGCGTTGAGGACTCCGAGGCCGCTCACGTCCAGGGCGAGCGCCCCGGCCAGTACGCCGAGTGCCAGCCCCGGCCGGAGCGCCGGCTTGACCGCGGTGTCGGTGGTACCGGTGGTGCCGGTGGCGTCCGTCATGCGGGCCTGCCGTCGACGTCGCGGCCGGTGAGCCCGGCTAAGGAACGGTCGGCACGGGCTGACGCCGCATCAAGGTTCTCAACTGCCATGGGGGTCAGCTTGCATGGGTCGCTCAGCCGCTGTCTACCCCCGTCGCGTGCCGGTGGGGCGCGCCTTTCGCGGGGTCGTGCGCCTATCCCGGCCGGGGCGCGGTGATGCGGGGGCGCCGCCGAGTCGAGGTGCCATTTCGGACCGCCGACGGCTCCCACTCGAACCGGACACTTGGAGATCAAATCTCGCCACTGCCTCAACCAGCCCTCGAATGGCGCTTGTCTCACCATTAACAAACTGGCACTCTGCTGTCCGCCGGTCGGATTAGCACTGACGATCCATTTTGCCTCAATCAGCATACTCGTCGCGCTTGACCAAATGGACCTTGGAGCCCATCGACAGTAGCCGTGCAGGTGAAGATTCCGCGTACGCGATCCTGTCGTCGATGCACTCGCGGACCGATGTGACCCAGAGACGCCCGTGATTTCTCCCGCGGTGAGAACGAGCTGCGCCGCCAGCTGAAACAGCGGTACACGAACGGGAGTTCTCGCCCGCCGTGAACGTGGGGATCGGAAACGCCGATCTCATCCGCACGCCAACCGTCGGCCCCACCCAGGAACTTGATGCGGCGAAGGGGACCCTCCGCGTCATGAGCCGCCCCCCGTATCCGGCTGCCCGGGTGCGGACCGCCCCCCCTGACCGGTCGGCCGTGAAGCTCCACCCGTCCATTCCATCCGCCCTGTTGAGGGAGTCGCCGTGCCCCGAGAGCGCGCAGCGCGAGACATTTCCGCCGTAACGGATTTCCTGCTTTCCCGTGTTGTCGAGCTGCTGGACGTGTCCGCGAGCACGGTGGACCGCTCGGCGCCGCTGCACCGGTACGGACTGGACTCGCTGAGATCGGTGACCCTCGCGGCCTCGCTGTCCGAGTTCCTCGGCTGGCAGGTCCCGGCCACCTGGATGTGGCAGTACCCGACGGTCGACGCGCTGGCGCGTGCGCTCGTCGACGGTCCGCGTGCCGCGGAGCCCGCCCCGAGTACCGAGCGCCGCCGCCTGCCCTCGCACGAGCCCGTCGCGATCGTGGGCATCGGCTGCCGGTTCCCCGGCGGGCCGGACCCGTCGTCGTTCTGGCAACTGCTGGTCGAGGGCGGCGACGCCGTCGGGCCGGTACCGGCCGCGCGACGCGAGCTGCTGAACGACAGGGTGCGCTGGGGCGGCTTCATCGACGGCATCGACCGGTTCGATCCGCTGTTCTTCGGCATCTCGCCCCGCGAAGCCGTCCAGATGGACCCGCAGCAGCGCCTGATCCTGGAGCTGTCCTGGGAGGCGCTGGAGGACGCGGGCATCGCCCCCCACAGCCTGGTCGACAGCGACACCGGCGTGTTCATGGCCTCCTGTTGGGGCGACTACGCCGCCCTGGCGCACTACCGCGGCCCCGACAGCCAGATCACCCCGCACACCGCGACGGGCATGCACGACGGCATCATCGCCAACCGGGTCTCCTACGTCCTCGGCCTCCAGGGCCCGAGCATGGCCATCGACGCCGCCTGCGCCGGATCGCTGGTCTCGGTGCACGTGGGGTGCCAGTCGATCTGGCTGGGCGAGAGCGACCTGGTGCTGGCCGGCGGCGTGAACCTGAGCTTCGTCTCCGACTACTACACCGCCATGGACGCGATGGGCGCGCTCGCCCCGGACGGCCGCTGCAAGTCCTTCGACGCCCGCGCCAACGGCTACGTCCGCGGTGAGGGCGCCGGCGTCGTCGTACTCGCCCCGCTGAGCGTGGCGCTGGAGCGCGACCTGCCGGTGTACTGCCTGATCAAGGGCAGCTCCTCCAACAACGACGGCCTGAGCAACGGCATGACGGCGCCGAACCCCCAGGCGCAGGAGAAGATGCTCCGCACCGCGTACCAGCGGGCGGGCATCGCACCGCACCTCGTGGACTACATCGAGTGCCACGGCTCCGCGACACCCCTCGGCGACCCGATCGAGGCCAACGCCATCGGCGCGGTCCTCGGCGGCGGCCGTACGGAGCCGCTGCGGCTCGGGTCCGTCAAGTCCAACGTCGGGCACCTGGAGGCGGCCGCCGGCATCGTCGGCCTGGTCAAGCTCGCGATGTCGATGCGCAACGGCGTGCTGCCGCCGAGCCTGCACTACAGCGCGCCGAACCCGCAGATCATGTTCGACGAGTACAACCTCACCGTCCAGGACCGGCTGACGCCGTGGCCGCGACGCTCCGACGCCCGCCGGGGCGGCGTCAGCTCGTTCGGGTTCGGCGGCGCGATCTGCCACGTCGCCGTCGAGGAACTGCCGCGCCCCGAGAGCTCGCTGCTCCTGCTGGCCGCGGACTCCCGGGAGGCGCTGGCCGAGCGGGCCCGGGCGCTGCGCGACGAGAGCGACCTGCGCGAGCTCTGCCGCCGGACGCCCGGCGACGGCCCGTTCCGGCTCGCGGCCACCGCCCGCGACATGCCCGAACTCCGCTCCCAGCTGGACGCCTTCGGCAGCGGGGCGAAGGCCGCCGGGCTGAGCGTCGGGGAGCGGACCGGACGCAGGCCGCGGGTGGCCTTCCTGTTCTCGGGCAACGGCTCGCAGTGGGTGGGCATGGGCCGGCAACTGCTCGCCGGAATGCCCGTGTTCCGCCGGTCCATGATGAAGTCCGACCGGCGGATGCGGGAACTGCTGGGCTTCTCGCTCGTCGAGCAGCTGATGTCCCCGGACGGCCGCATCGACGACATGGACGTCTTCCAGCCGCTGCTGTTCTCCCTCCAGGTCGCGCTGGCCGAGGCCTGGCGCTCGCTGGGGGTGGAGCCGGACGTCGTCGTGGGGCAGAGCGTCGGCGAGTTCGCCGCCTCCCACATCGCCGGCGCGCTCGACTTCGACGACGCCTCCCGCCTGGCCGCCCACCACGGCCGGCTCCTCCAGCAACTCGCGGTGGGGCGCGGCGAGGGCATCGTGGTGATGACCGCTGCCGACGAGGTCGAGCCGTACCTGACCGGCCGGCTCACCGTCTCCGGCCACAACGGCCTGAGCTCCACCCTGGTCACCGGCACACCGCAGGAGATCGACGACCTCGTCCAGCGGCTGACCGCGGCGGGCGTCACCAACCACCGGGTCCGGATGGGCCACGCCCCGCACTCCCCGCTGGTCGACCACGTCCTCGCCCCGCTGAAGGTCGAACTCGACGGCATCAGGCCCCGGACCACCCGCATCCCGATGATCTCGACGGTCACCGGCGAACGCGTCGACGGCGCCGAGCTCGGGCCGGACTACTGGGCGGACAACCTGCGCCGGGAGATCCGGGTGGTCGACGCCCTGACGAACCTGCGCGACCACGACGTCGACGCGGTGATCGAGATCAGCCCGCACCCCGTCCTGCTCAAGTCGGTGTCGGAGATCCTGACGGCGACCACCCTGCCCTCGCTGCGCCGCGGCGCCGACGAGGCCTCGACCCTGCTCGGCTCGCTCGGCGCCCTGTACACCGCCGGCCTCCCCGTCGCGGCCCACCCGTTCCTCGCGGGCGACCGCGGGCGGCACGTCACACCGGGCCGCAGCGACGCCGCCGCCGACGAGCAGGTGCACCTCGTCCCCGTCACCGCCCGGACGGCCGGCGCGCTGACCGACACCTGCCGCGAGCTGTCCAACCACGTCGAACGCGACGCGGGCCTGCGGGTCTCCGACCTCGCCTACACGCTCGCCGCCAGGCGCACCCACCACAACCACCGGATCGCCCTGTTCGCCCGCAACCGGCAGGACGTCCTGGACGGCCTCGCCCGGGTCGCCGCCGGCCAGCCGCACCCCGACGTCGTCACGGGCACGGTCTCCGGCAACGTCGACCGGCGGGTCGCGCTGGTGTTCTCCGGCGGCGGCACCCAGTGGGTCGGCATGGGCCGCGAACTCCTGCGCTCGCACGCCGGCTTCCGCACCTGGATGACCGCCTGCGACGCCGCCGTGCGCGCGGCCGGCGGCTGCTCGGTGCTCGACCAGCTCGCCGCCCCGGCCGACGAGGCCAGGTACGAGGAGATGGACTTCCAGCAGCCCGTGCTGTTCGCCCTCCAGGTCTCGCTGGCGAAGGTCTGGCTCGGACTCGGCATCCAGCCGACCGCCGTCGTCGGGCACAGCCTGGGCGAGGTCGCGGCCGCCTGCGTGGCCGGCGCGCTGTCGCTGGAGGACGCCGCCCGCGTGGTGGTCGCCCGGTCGCACCTGCTGGAACGCAAGGCCGCCGCGGGCGCCATGATCTCGGTCGACCTGCCGGAGGCGGAGCTGCTGCCGCGGCTCGCCCCCTACGCCGCGCACGCGGCCGTCGCCGTGGTCAACAGCCCCACCAGCGCGGCGGTCTCGGGCTCGCCCGAAGCCGTCGACGCCCTGGAGGCCGACCTCAAGCGGGACGGCATCTCGACCCGGCGGATCCGGGTCGAACGGCCGGTGCACAGCCCCGGCATGGACCCGCTGCTCCAGCCGCTGCGCGCGGGCATCGACGGCATCACCCCGCTGACACCCGGCATCGACTTCCACTCCACGGCACTGGCCGACACGGTCAACCCGGTCGCCGACGTCGACTACTGGGTGCACAACCTGCGCAACCAGGTCCGGTTCGCCGAGACGATCGGCGCGCTGGTCGACCAGGGCGTCGGCACCTTCATCGAGATCGGCCCGCACGAGACGCTGCGCGGCGCGGTCGAGGAGATCGCGCTGACCCGTGGCGCCCAGGTGCACGCGATCAACTCCCTGCGGCGCGACGAGAGCGACGTCCGCTGCCTGCTGGGCGCCGCCGCGTCGTTGTACGTCAGGGGCCTGCCGCTGACCTTCGACCCGCTGTTCGCCGACGACGTCGAGGTCGTGGAGACGCCGCTCGTCCAGTGGCAGAAGGACCGCTACTGGATCGACACCGAGCCCCGCCCCGCACACGCGCCGGCCCCGGCCCCGGCCGTCGAAACCGTGGCCGCGCCCGTGGCCCGTGTGGTGGAGGAGGAGCAGCCGGCGGAGATCCGGCCGGTGGCGGAGGTCGTCCTCGCCGAGCTCGCCGACGCGCTGGGCGTGCCGGTGAGCAGGTTCGACGTGAACGCCAGCATGCTCGACTTCGGCCTCGACTCGATGCTGGCGATCCGCCTCGTCAACAGGCTGCAGTCGCTGTTCGGGCACCGGGTGTCGCCGGTGGTGTTCCTGGACGGCCGGCCCATCTCCGAGGTCGTCGGCCACTTCGTCGGGCTCACCGCCGGACCGGCCGCGCCCGCGACGGCACCGCCCGTACCGGCAGCCGCCCCCGCTCCCGCCCCCGCCCAGGCCCCCGAGGCCGAGCCGGACCGGACGTACCTCGACGAGCTGTCCGAACTGGACGCCGAGGAGCTGGTCGACGAACTGGACGCGCGCGGACTGCTGGAGGCCACCGACGCCCCGGCCCTGGACCAGCTGCGCGCCGACGGCCTCGGCCTCGCCCTGGCGCCGGCCTCGCACGGCCAGGCCTCGCTGTGGTTCATGCAGATGGTCGCGCCGGACGCCGTGCCCTACAACTTCATGGTGACCGCCCGGATCCGGACCGCCGTCGACGAGAAGGCCCTGGAGCGCGCCGTCCAGGCCGTGATGGAGCGCCACCCCGCCCTGCGCACCCTCTTCGTGGAGGCGGGCGGCAGCCCCTACCAGGTCATCCTGGACGAACCGGTGTACGAGTTCGTCGTGGCGGACGGCACCGACCTGGACGACGAACAGGCCCGCGAGGAACTGGCCCGCTACGGACACGAGCCGCTCGACCTGGACAACGGGCCGCTGGTGCGGA
Organism: Kitasatospora sp. NPDC127121; assembly: GCF_042677305.1. NCBI lineage: Bacteria > Bacillati > Actinomycetota > Actinomycetes > Kitasatosporales > Streptomycetaceae > Kitasatospora > Kitasatospora sp. NPDC127121. The sequence continues at coordinate 20,234 of NZ_JBHXTQ010000020.1, forward strand.
TCGTCCTCATGACGCGCGGACCGGCGGACCACTACCTGCTGGTGCTCGTCCACCACATCGCGTCGGACGCGGCGTCGGCCGACGTCATGATCCGCGAACTCCAGGAGTACTACGAGGGCGCCGACCCCGCCGACAGCGCGCCGGTCGCCCCGTACACGGAGTTCGTCGAATGGGAGCGGCAGTGGCTGGCCGGCCCGGCGGCCGGCGCGGCCCTGGACTGGTGGTCGCAGAAGCTGGCCGACCCGCCCGCCCACCTCGACCTCTCCACCAAGGAGCGGCCGCCGGGCGTCACCTACGAGGGCCGCGACCTCGCATTCCGCTGGAGCGCCGAACAGACCCGCCTGCTGCGGGAGTTCGCGGTGCGCGAAGGCGTGTCGATCAGCACCGTCGTACTGGCCGGGTTCTTCGCCACGCTCAACCGCGCGGTCGGCACCGAGGACGCAGTGCTGGCCACCGCCATCGCCCAACGCGCCGAACCCGGCTGGGAATCCGCCATCGGCTACTACCTCAACACCGTGCTGGTGCGGGCGAACCCCGCCGGTGACCGCAGCTTCCGCGAACTGCTGCGCGAAGTCCACGCCTTCTCGCTCGGCCTCCTGGAGCACATGAACTACCCCCTCGACCTGCTGGCCTCCCAACTGCGGCCGCCGAGGGCCGAGGGCCGCTCCCCGTGGTTCGACGTGGTCGTCAACTGGCTGTCCTCGGACGCGTTCCCCCGGTCCGTCAAGCTCTTCCACGGCATCGGCGACACCATCACGCCCGACGGCGCGCTGCCGCTCGAACCGCTTCAGGTGCGCAGGCACCTCGCCAAGTTCGACCTCGAAATCTCGATGGCCGACATCGACGGCGAGGTGGCCGGCCACGTCCAGTTCAAACCGAGCTACCTGGAAAGGCAGACCGTGACGGCACTGCTCGCGCTGTACCGCACCGTGCTCTTCGACGCGATCGCCCAACCCGACCGGGCCCTCGGCGACTTGGCGCCGACCGGCCTCCCCGAGGAGACGGACCAGTGACCGAGACCCTGCACTCCGCGTTCGTCGAGCAGGCGCTCAAGAACCCCGACGCGACCGCCGTCTACTCCGACGCCGGCGTCCTGACCTACGGCGAACTGAACGAGCGCTCCCGGGCGTTGGCCGAACGGCTGGTCGCCGACGGCGCGGGCCCCGGCGTCCCGGTCGGCATCTGCGTCGAGCGCACCCCCGACCTGCTCGTCGGCATCCTGGCGGCCCTGCGCGCCGGATCCTGCTACCTGCCGCTGGACCCGAACTACCCCGCCGACCGGCTGACCTTCATGGTCCAGGACAGCGGGACCCGCCTGCTGCTCACCACGCCCGCGTCCCGGGCCAGTTGCCCGCCCGGACCGACCGTGGTCGTGCTCGGGGAGAGCGTGACGACCGAGCCCGGCGCGAAGCCCGCCGCGGTCGTGCCCGGCGACACCGCGTACGTCATCTACACCTCGGGCTCCACCGGCAGGCCCAAGGGCGTGGCCGTCCGGCACAGCGGCTGCGTGGCGATGCTCGCCGAGATGGACCGGGTGCTCGACGGCTGCGACCTGAGCGGAGTCTCGGCGGCGAGCTCGGTCTGCTTCGACCTGTCCGTGATGGAGATCTTCAACGCGCTGTGCCGCGGCGGCGCCGTCGTGCTCGTCGAGAGCGCCGTGCACCTGCCGGAGAGCCGGTACGCCGACAGGATCACCCACCTGAACGTCGTCCCCTCGGTCATGAACAGCCTGCTCGACGCCGGAGCCCTGCCCCCGAACGTGCGCACCGTCGTGTTCGGCGGCGAGGCCCTGCGCCGCAAGCTGGTGGACCGCACCTACCGGGAGACCAGCGCCGACCGGGTGTTCAACGCCTACGGCCCCACCGAAGGGACGGTCTTCTGCTCGTTCGGGCCGGTGCCCGAGGACGGGACCGACGAACCGACGATCGGCCCGCCGACGACCAGCGACCGGGTCTACGTGCTCGACGAGCAGCTGAAGCCGCTCCCGGCCGGTGAGCCCGGCGAGCTCTACCTCGGCGGCGCCGGCCTCGCGCACGGCTACGTCAACCGGCCGCGCACCACGGCCGAACGCTTCGTGCCGGACCCGTTCCGCAACGGCGAACGCATGTACCGCACCGGGGACGTCGTCAAGTTCACCGACGACGGCGAACTCCGCTTCCTCGGCCGCACCGACCACCAGGTCAAACTGCGCGGCTACCGCATCGAGCTGGAGGAGGTCGAGGCCCGGCTCACCGGCTGCCCCGAAGTCCGGGAGGCCGCCGCCGTCGTCCGGGGCAACCGGCTCGTCGGCTACGTCGTGCCCGCCGGCGACGACGCGCCGCAGGGCGGCCCCCGGCTGGACGCCGCGCTCCAGAGCGCCGTCACCGGCAGGCTCGCCGTCGAACTGCCCGACTACATGGTGCCCGCGACGCTCGTGGTCCTCGCCGCCCTGCCGCTGGGGCCGGGCGGCAAGCTCGACCGCAACGCGCTGCCCGAGCCGCCGGCCGCCGACACCGGCGGGCCCCTGACGGCCGCCGGCACGCCGACCGAGGTCGCCCTGTCGGAGATCTGGGGCCAGCTGCTCGACCTCGAACCGTCGAGCATCGACGTGCAGTCCGCCTTCTACGACCTCGGCGGGGACTCCCTGCTGCTCATCCGCCTCGCCCGGCTGATGACCCGGCGCTTCGACCGCCGCGTCCGGGTGCCCGACCTCTTCAGCTTCCGCGACATCTCCTCCCTCGCCCGCTGGCTCGACGACGAGAGCGGCGCCACCCCCGAGGCGGTCCAGTCCGCCCGCGCGCGCGCCAACACCCGCCGGGCCGCGCTGCGCGGCCGCGGCGGCGCCACCGGCCGCTGAGCCGCGAGCCGCTGAGTCTGCTGAGCCACCCTCACCCGAAACGAAGCAGGAGCCTCCCCATGACCGACAACCCCGAGCAGGACTACGACCCGGGCGACGTGGCCGTCATCGGCATGTCCCTGCGGGCGCCCGGAGCCCGCACCAAGGAGCAGTTCTGGGACAACCTCGTCCACGGCCGGGAGTCCGTGTCGTTCCTGGCCAAGGACGACATCCACGTCGACGAGACCCTGATCCACAGCCCGTTCTACGTACGGGCCTGCGGCGTGCTCGACACGTACGACAAGTTCGACCCGTCGGTGTTCGGCATCAGCGACCGGATGGCGGCCGCGATGACCCCGGAGAACCGGCTGTTCCTGGAGAGCGCCTGGGAGACGCTGGAGGACGGCGGCTACGACCCGGACCGGCTCCGGGCCGAGATCGGCATGTACGGCGCCAACAACCCGCAGACCGCCGCGCTCTACAGCTCCCCGCCGGACCGGGTGTCGGTCGGCCCCGAGGCGATCGAGGCCAGCCTGGCGTGGTCGCCGGACACCATGACCTCCAACGCCCTGTACTACATGGGGCTCATCGGCGAGGCCGTCACCGTCGCCGCCGTCTGCGCCGGCTTCCACTACGCGGTCCACCTGGCCTGTCAGTCGCTGCTGCTCGGCCAGACCGACCTGGCGATCGCCGGCGGCGCGATGGTCCGCCTGCCGCACCCGCGCGGCCACCTGTGGGAGGAGAACCGCATCCTGTCGAAGGACGGCCACTGCCGCCCGTTCGACGCCAACGGCACCGGCACCGCGCTGTCCAGCGGCGTCGTCACCGTGCTGCTGAAGCCGCTGGGCCACGCCGTCGCCGACCGCGACCACATCTACGCCGTCGTCAAGGGCTCGGCCGTCAACAACAACGGCGTCAGCGCGATGGCGTACGGCCTGGCCCAGCCCGAGCGGCTGAGCGCCTGCATCGCCAACGCCATGGAGGTCGGCGGCGTCACCCCGGACACCGTGTCCATGTACGAGGCCAACGGTCTCGGCCTGCCGATGACCGACGAGCTCGAAGTGCACGCGGCGACCATGGCGTTCGGGAAGCAGACCGCGACCACCTCGATCGGCGGGGTCAAGGGCAACGTCGGCCACGGCGGCGTGGTCTCGGGCGGCTTCGGCGCGATCAAGGCCGCGCTGGCCCTGCACCACAAGACGCTCCCGGCGACGATCAACCTCACCGAGGTCAACCAGGACCTCGACTTCCCCAGCACCCCCTTCGTGCCGCAGATCGAAGGGGCGCCCTGGGAGCCGCAGGCCGGCATCCGCCGCGCGGGCATCACCTCGATCGGTGGCGGCGGCTACAACGCGCACCTGCTGCTGGAGGAGGCGCCGACGGCCGCCGGGCGCGCCCCCGAGGACGAGGGCCGGCCGCGGCTGGCCACCCTGTCCGCCCTCGACGACGACACGCTGGCCCGGCAGCGTACGCGGCTCAAGGAGCGGCTGGAGGCCGACCCCGACCTGCGCCTGGACGACGTCTGCTTCAGCCTCAACCTCGGCCGCAAGGTGATGGCCCGCCGGTGGGCGGCCGTGGTCCGCAGCCGCGCGGAGCTGATCGCGGCGCTGTCCGACGACGCCGCCCGCGGCCCCGCCACCACGACCGCCGCCGCCCCGCAGACCGACCCGGGCTCCTTCTCCCGCACCGACAACGGGATCGTGCCCGCCGGCCAGGACGAGCGGGCGCTGGCCGAACTGGCCGCCGCCTGGGTGACCGGCCAGCAGGTGGACTTCGACGCCCTGCACCGGGGGCAGGCCAGCCACCGGGTGCCGCTGCCCACCTACCCGTTCCAGCCGCGCCGGTTCTGGCGCACGGACTGGTGACCATGAGCACGCCGCCACCGGACACCGTGGACCTGGGCGACCCGGCCACCTTCGCGGACCACGACCTCGACGGGTTCTGGCGCACCCTGCGGGACACCGCCCCGATGCACTGGAACCCGCCCGTCGACGGCCGCCGGGGATTCTGGGTGCTCTCCCGCCACGACGACATCATGGCCACCTACCGGGACAACGCGAACTTCACCTCCGAGCGCGGCAACGTCCTCGTCACGCTCCTGGAGGGCGGCGACGCCGGGGCCGGCCGGATGCTGGCCGTCACCGACGGGCCCCGGCACCACGAACTGCGCAAGATCCTCCAACGGGTGCTCTCGCCGAGGGTGCTCGACGAGGTCGCGCAGACCGTCCGCGTCAACACCCGGCAGTGGATCCGCGAGGCCGTCGAGTCCGGCGGCTGCGAGTTCGCCGAGGAGATCGCCAGCCGGATCCCGATGACCACGATCTCGAACCTGCTCGGCGTGCCCGAGCAGGACCGGGACTACCTGCTCAGCCTGACCAAGACCGCGCTGTCGGCCGAGGACGAGGACGTCGACGAGGTCGACTCCGAGATGGCCCGCAACGAGATCCTGATGTACTTCATGGACGTCGTCGAGGAACGGCGCGAGTCCCCGGGCGACGACGTGATCAGCATGCTGATCGGCAGCTCCATCGACGGCGTGCCGTTGTCCGACGAGGACGTCGTGCTCAACTGCTACAGCCTGATCATCGGCGGCGACGAGACCAGCCGGCTGACGATGATCGACTGCGTCCACACCCTCGCCGCCCAACCCGAACAGTGGCGGCGGTTCAAACACGGCGAGGTCGCGGTCGAGACCGCCGTGGACGAGGTGCTGCGCTGGGCCTCGCCCACGATGCACTTCGGGCGCAGCGCCGTACGGGAGACCGAACTGCACGGCGTCCGGCTGCGGCCGGGCGACATCGTCACGCTCTGGCACGCCTCCGGCAACCGCGACGAACGGGTCTTCGCCCGGCCCGGGGCGTTCGACCTCGGCCGCACCCCCAACAAGCACCTGGCCTTCGGCTACGGCCCGCACTTCTGCGTCGGCTCGTACCTGGCCAAGGTGGAGATCGCCGAACTGCTCACGGCCCTGCGGGACTTCACCACCGGATTCGAGCAGACCGAGGAGGCGCTGCGGATCCGGTCCAACTTCCTGACCGGGTTCTCCACGATGCCGGTGCGGTTCGAACCCGACCACCGCGGACTGAAAGAGGTCGACTGACCCGGATGAACATCTACATGTCAGGACAAGGGGGATTCGCGGTCGCAGTCGCGGAAGCCCTGCTGGACGACGGGCACAAGATCGTCGGCGCGGCCGCCCCCCGGCTGCGCAAGGGGAAGTCCGACGAGGGCGACGCGATGTGCTGGGACCGCCTGCGCTCCTGGGCGTACCACAAGGACGTCCCGTGGACGGACTCGGCCGAACTGCGCGCGCGACACATCCCGGACGGGGTCGACATCATCGTCGCCGCCCACTCGCACGCCTTCCTCGGCCGCCAGACCCGCGCCCGGGCCGCCGTCGCCACCATCGGCTACCACCCCAGCCTGCTGCCGCTGCACCGCGGCCGGGACGCCATCCGGTGGACGATCCGCGACGGCGACAAGGTGACCGGCGGAAGCGTCTACCACCTCACCGAACGCACCGACGCGGGCCCGCTCGCCGCCCAGGAGCACCTGTTCGTGCCCCCGGGCTCGACCGCGCAGAGCCTGTGGCGCGACCACCTGGCACCGCTCGGCGTGCGACTGCTCCTCAAGGTGGTCGCCGACCTCACCGCGGACCGGCGGATCGAAGTCCCCCAGGACGAGAAGCTGGCCACCTGGGAGCCCGCGATGGGCGCGCCACCGCTGTTCAAACCCGAACTCATCGCGCTGCCCGGAACGGTGCAGGTCGACAGCAGCAAGTGGGCCCTGCACGACGGGTGACAGCCAGGCGGCCTGCCGACGACGGTGCCCCGCACACCACGCGTGTGCGGGGCACCGGACTGGTCGCCGAGCCCGTCGTCGGAACTCGACAGCGTGAACGTGTACACCAGGGACGGCAATTCCGAGCGCCCCCCGTGTACCTCTGCACCTTCACCGCGAAGGAGTCCCGACCATGCGGAAGTTCATCATCGATCTGGCCGAACGCACCGTCGCCACCTACGCCGTGGCATTCCTCGGCCTGCTGCTGGCCGACGGATTCGACCTGACGTCGATCGGCGCGTTCAAGGCGGCGGCCGTGGCGGCACTGCCGGCCGCGCTGGCCGTGGTCAAGGGAGTGGCCGCGACCTTCGTCGGCGACCCGAACTCGGCAGCCCTACTGGCCCGCCCCCACGAGTAACAGGCCCGGCCGGGCGCGCTAAACCGGGAACTCCCCGTTCTGGACGGCCGCGACGAAGGCGCCCCATGCCGGGTCCGGGAAGGAAAGGACCGGACCGCTGGCGTCCTTGGAGTCACGCACGGGGACGCGGCCGGGGAGGCCGGAGGCGACCTCGACGCAGTCGCCACCGTCCGGACCGCTGTAACTGCTCTTGCGCCAGACCAACTTCATGCCGGGAACTCCCCGTTCTGGACGGCCGCGACGAAGGCGCCCCATGCCGGGTCCGGGAAGGAAAGGACCGGACCGCCGGGGTCCTTGGAGTCACGCACTGAGACGAGGTCGGGGTGGCCGTGGGCGACCTCGACGCAGTTGCCGCCGTTGCCCCCGCTGTAGCTGCTCTTGTGCCAGAGCAGCTTCATGCGGGGAACTCGCCCTTGTGAACGGCCGCGACAAAGGCTTGCCATGCGGCTGCGGGGAAGGCGAGGGTCGGGCCGTCGGGGTCCTTGGAGTCACGCACGGGCACGAGGCCGGGGAACCCGGGGGCCACCTCGATGCAGTCGCCGCCGTTCGTGCCGCTGTAGCTGCTCTTGCGCCAGCTGGCCGCGTCGAGCTCGTTCTGCATCATCTCCGAACCCTTCCAGCGCCTCGGTGATTTGCCGCACCCGATCGCGGAGCTCGCGGTCGGTCCCCACTTGATCTTCCGTCGTGCCATCACTGCCCCCCTGCTGTACACCACGTGCTCAACACGTGTATCTGGGCGTCACGGTACCTCCGCGTTCCGATCATCAGTATCGGAACGCGATCTTTTGCTTGCGCAGCGTCACGTCGCGCGCCGTTCGTGCGCCCCTGTCCGCCGGTCCGCCTCGTACGGGCGTGAAGGTCCGGGTCGGGGCGCGGGGGAGGAGCCACGCGACCGCGACACGCGGGGAACGCTACGTCGACGAACGGGTCCTTCCCGATAATGCAGGGGTCGCGTCACCGGGCCGCGCACGCCCCCGTTCCCAGGAAGGCGCACGACCATGGAAGGCTCCTCCTCGACCGCGCTGGCCGACATCGCGACCATCCTGCTGATCGGACTCGTCCTGTCGCCGCTGCGTACCCGTCTGCGCCAACCGGTGGTGGTCGGCGAGATCGCGGTGGGGGTGATCCTGGGGCCGAGCGTCCTCGGGCTGCTGCCGGGCGACCTCCCGCACGTCCTCTTCCCGCCCCAGGTCCGCGAGCATCTGTCGGTGATCGCCCAACTGGGCATCGCGCTCTTCATGTTCGCCGCCGGGTGGGAACTCGACCTGAAGCAGCTGAACGGGCGGGTCCGCACCGTGGTGGCGGTCACCGCGGCCTCCGTCGCCGTGCCCTTCGCCCTCGCGGTCGCCCTGGCGGCGGTCCTCACGGCCAGGTGGCCGTACCTCATCGGTGCGGAGACGTCCCCCGTGTTGCTGGCCGTGTTCCTGGGCATCGCGCTGTCCGCCAGCGCGCTGTCGGTGCTCGCGCGCATCGTGGGGGAGAACCAGCTGCAGACGACCCGCACCGGGGCCATGGCCACGGCCTGCGGGGCGCTCACCGAGATCACCGCGTGGTGCGGCGTCGCCTGCGTCGCCTCCGCGGCCCGGAGCGGCGGCTCGGACCACGTCCTCCTCGCGTTCGCCGAACTCGCCTGCTACGCGGCGGCGATGGCCTTCGTGGTCCGCCCGCTGCTGCGGCGCCTGCTGCGCCGGCCGGCCCGCGTCGACGGGCATCCCCTGCTCGTCCTGCTGACCCTCGGCAGCGGGATCCTGCTGTCCGCGTGGACCACCTCGTGGCTCGGCATGCACGCCGTGATCGGCGCCTTCGCCTTCGGGCTGGCCATGCCGCGCGACGCCGCCGAGGAGCTGCGGCACGCCGTCGAGGTGCCGCTGCGCCACGCGGGGGCGCTGCTGGTGCCGGTCTTCTTCGCGCTCACCGGGCTGTCCGTGGACATCGGCGGGCTGGGTTTCGGGAGCCTGGTCGCGGTGGTGGTGTTCCTGGCCGTCACCTGGGGCGGCAAGTTCGCCGGCGCCAGGCTGGGTGCCCGGCTGATCGGCGTGCCGCGCGGCGAGGCCACGACGGTGGCGGTCCTGCTCAACACCAAGGGCCTCAGTGAGGTCCTCATCCTGACCCTGGGCCGTGACCTGGGCGTCATCGGCGACCGGCTGTTCACTGTTCTCCTCGTCACCGCCTTCGCCGCGACCCTGCCCGTCAACCCGCTCGTTCGGCGCCTCATCCGGGCTCCTGGCGCTGCTGCCCCGGTCGGCGTCGCGGCTCTGCCCCGTCAACAGCAGGACACCCCCGCGAGATCGGACATCGAGGAGGCCAGGGGAACGTGAGCACTGGCGGGGTGGAGATTTCCTGCGCCTGTCCCACCGGCACCACCGCCGAGATGGCCGCCACTGTCTCAATGAAGTCTCATTATTAGCCGCTGCCCGGCGGCCGCCCTCGTGTCTCCGGCTACGTCGGCAGGTGGCGGTAGACCGTCGCCCGGGAGACTCCGAGCTCTGCCGCGATCTGCTCGGCGGTGCGGCCGGCCGCGTGCAGGCGCCGGGCGGTGTCGACCATCGCCGGGCTCATCGCGCTCGGCCGGCCGCGCCGTTCAGCGCCGCCGCGCCCGGGGCCGGCCGCGGCGGGGGGTTCGGGGCCGTCCAGCAGCCGGTGAACTCCGGCCAGGATGCAGGCGCGCAGGTCCTCGGGCGGGGCGTCGGCGAGCAGGATCACCGGGTCGGAGAGCATGGCGATCGTCTGGGCGGCGCGCACCCGGGCGACGAAGTCCGGGTGGGGCCCCGCCACCAGGACGTTCGCGCGCAGCATTCCGTCGCGGAACCGCGTGAAGCCCGGACCCGAGAGGCCCGGCGCCGCGTCGTACAGGCTCATCCGCAGCAGGTCGCGGTGGCGCAGCCAGACGTCGAGCAGCCCCTCGATCGCCGCCCAGCGGGCTGCGGTCGGATCCGGCGGCCCGGTGGGCGCCAGCGCGGCGTCCAGGTCGTCCAGCATCGGTTCGATCAGCGCGCCGAGGATGTCCGCCTTGCTGGGGAAGTGGTACAGCACCGCGGCCTTGGTCACGTCCACCCGCTCGGCGATCCCGCGTACCGAGGTGGCGTGGTAGCCGTGCGCGGCGAACTCCTTCAGGGCCACCGCGAGGATCCGTGCCCGGGTGTCGGGGTTCTCGGCAGCAGTCATGTGGGGAGCCTAGTCGCTGCCCCTTGCCTGACCGGCGGTCAGGGCGTAGCGTCGAATTACTGACCGATGGTCAGTCCGGGGGTGCCGACGTGACCGCTGACCGGCGACGGCTGCCGCGAGTCGGCCTGGCCGCGATCAGGCGACGACGATCGGGCGATGACAGAAGGAGCGTCCATGAACGCCTCGACCAAGACGGCCGATCGCACCGTGCTGATCTCCGGGGCCGGCATCGCCGGACCGACGCTCGCCTACTGGCTGGCCCGCCACGGCTTCCAGCCGACCGTGGTCGAGCGGGCCGCGGCCGCGCGCTCCAGCGGCAGCCCGGTCGATGTCGCCGGTCGCGCGATGGAGGTCGCCGAGCGGATGGGGATCAGGGACCGCCTCCGGGCGGCCGCCACCCAGGTCACCGGTGTGGGCTTCTACAACGCCGCGGGCCGCCGGGTGGGCAGGATCGACCTGCGCGGCCTGTCGGGTGCGGACCGGGCCGACACGGTCGAGCTGCCGCGCGGCGATCTCGCCGCGATCGTCCACGAAGCCGGCCGGGACGACGCCGAGTTCGTGTTCGGCGACTCGATCGCGAGCCTGAGCCAGGACGAGGCGGGTGTCGACGTCACCTTCGAGTCCGGCCGCCCCCGCCGCTTCGCCCTGGTGGTCGGCGCCGACGGCCTGCACTCCGCCGTCCGCCGGCTGGCCTTCGGCCCGGAGTCCGGGTTCGTCCGCCACCTGGGGATGTACGTGGCCACCATGCCGTTGGCCGGGATGGCGGGCGACCTGCGGGAAGTGGCGATCCACAACACGCCGGGCCGCGCCCTCTGCGTGCATCCCGGATGCGGCAGGCCGCTGGCCGCGTTCATGGTCCGGTCCGCCGCCGTGCCGGACTTCGACCACCGCGACACCGATCAGCACCGGCGACTGCTGACCGCCGCGTTCGCCCGGATGGGCTGGCGCGCGCCCGAGGTGCTGGCGCAGGTGCGCGAGAGTGAGGAGCTGTACTTCGACGCGGTGAGCCAGGTCCGGCTGCCGCAGTGGTCGCGGGGCCGGGTCACGCTGCTCGGCGACGCCGCGTCCTGCGTGTCGCTCTTCGGCGGCGGCTCCAGCCTGGCCCTGGCGGGCGCCTACGCCCTGGCCGACGCCCTGGCCGCCGATCCCGCCGACCACCGCGCGGCCTTGGCCCGTTACGAGGCCGCGCACCGGGGGTTGGTGGACCAGGCCCGGCAGTCCGTACGAGCGGCCTTCGCGCTGCTCGTCCCGGCCGGCCGCGGCGGCATCCTGGCCCGGAACCTGGCCACCCGGCTGTCGCCGGTCGCGCTGGCGGCAGCCCGGGTTGGGAGTGTCCTCAAGTCCCGTGCCGCGCGCGGGGATTAATCATGACCAGGCCGGAGCTTCCCTTCCTCGGCCGACTGCACGCAGGAGGCATCGTACGAGCGGACCTCGCCGGCCGCCTGGCCGTCGTCGACCGCATCAAGGGCGCCATCACTACCGTGTCGGCAGCCGGTGTGAACCGTTCGTGGGCAGCCGGACGTATCCACCGGTGAGGTGGCGAGCGGACGGTGTCGCCCCGTCAGCTCCGGCCTTGTGCGGCGGTGGTGGCGGCGGGTGGCGGTGTCGCGGCACGGGACGGTGCGGTATTGCACGCACGTCCCCTGCCGGGAGTCTCGCCACCGGCCCTCGCTGCCCGTCGATTTCGGAGAAACTCCTTTGCGCAACAGCAGGTTCACCTCGGTCCTCCTGGCCGGCGTCACGACGCTGGCGGCCTTCGCCGTCGGCGTCGGCCCGGCGGTCGCCGCCCCGTCCGACCCGGCCGCCATCGTCGACTCCCCGGACGCCTTCCCGGGCGACCAGGACGTCGAGGTCTTCGCCGAGGACGGCGCCATCAGCCGGACCAAGGTCCCTGCGGCGTCCCCCTTCGTCGCCGAGCAGTCCATGAGCGTGGCCGCTGCCGGCGCTGCCGCCGGGGACGGCGCCGTCACGAAGGTCGTCAACAACGGGAGCACGGACAGCAAGCTGGACGTGGTCATGATCGGCGACGGCTACACGGCCTCGGAGCAGGACAAGTTCCGCAAGGACGCCGCGGCGAAGTGGAAGGACATCAGCGCCGTCGAGCCCTACGCCACCTACCGCAAGCTGTTCAACGTGTGGGCCGTGGGCGCCGTCTCCGAACAGTCGGGCGTCTCCGGGGACCCGAAGCAGAACACCGTCCGCAAGACCGCCCTCGGCTCGCACTTCTGGTGCAACTCCATCGAGCGGCTGCTGTGCGTGGACGTCAAGGCCGTCGACGCCTACGCCGCCAAGGCCCCGCAGGCCGACCTCGTGATCGTCGTCGCCAACACCGCCAAGTACGGCGGCGCCGGCTACGGCAGCACCCAGTCGCCGCTCGGGTACGAGGGCATCGCCACCGTGGCGGGCGGAAACGCCGCGTCCGGCCAGATAGCGGTGCACGAGACCGGCCACTCGCTGGGCAAGCTCGCGGACGAGTACTGGGCCGATGGGGCGGGGCCCTACAAGGGCGCGGAGCCCACGCAGCCCAACATCACCACCCTGAGCGCCGACCGGATGCGCCAGGACAAGACCAAGTGGTACCGCTGGCTGGGCAAGACCTCGCCCGACGGCGGCACCGTCGGCGCCTACCAGGGCGGCAGCAACTACCCGTCCGGCCTGAACCGGCCGACCGACAACTCGGTGATGCGCTCCCTCGGCCGCGAGTTCAACCTGCCCGGCCGCGAGGCGATGATCGCCGGCTTCTACCGGCACGCCTCCACCCTCTCCAGCGCCACGCCCGTCACCACCCGGCTGACCGCGACCGACCGCCTCACCGTCGACCTCCCGGTCTCCGGCACCAAGCTGCGGTGGTACCTCGACGGCAAGGAGGTGACGGCCCTGCGCGACCGCAAGACGATCGCCGTCTCCGACCTCGGCCCCACCGGCCCCAAGCCCGCCGCCCACGAGCTCAAGGCCGTCGCGAACGACCCCACCTCGTCCGTCATCGACCCGGCCCTGACCCCGGCGCTCACCCGCAGCCTGGTCTGGAGCGTCACCCGCTGACCACGGGGCGTGGCCCCACGCGGCGGGCAGGGGCGGGTGGGGGCCCGCCCACCGCGGACGCCGCCTCGGCGGGGGCCCGCGCCCGGTGGGGGCCGCGGGGCCCGG
>NZ_JBHXTQ010000020.1:33568-92948 GCF_042677305.1 Kitasatospora sp. NPDC127121
CCGGCCCCCCGCGCGCCCGCCCTCACGGGCGCCGGCCCCCCCACCCCCCCCTCGGCCGGCGCCCCCCCCCTCCCCGCTTCGACCCGGGGGCCCCCCCCCCCACGGCGGAAGCCGCATCGGCGGGGGCCCGCTCCGGTTGGGGCCCGCGAGGCCCGGCCGGTGCTCGGCCCGGCCCTCACGCCGACGGCGATCTACCATGGCTGGGAAGGCTTCGTCTCCAAGCCCGCGCCACAGCGGCGGGGAGGTCGGCATGGCGTTCGACACGACGGGGTTCGAGCAGGCGGACAGCGGCCGGTACCTGCCGATCTCCGAGCACGGCCTGATCGGCGACCTCCGGACGACCGCCCTGGTCGGCACGAACGGCACCATCGACTGGTACTGCTGTCCGCGCTTCGATGCGCCCAGCGTGTTCGGGGCCATCCTCGACGCGGAGCGGGGCGGATCGTTCGAGCTGGCCGCGGACGTCCCGACCCGCACCCGGCAGTTCTACTTCCCCGACACGAACGTGCTGATCACACGCTTCTTCGCCGCGGACGGCGTGGCGGAGATCCAGGACTTCATGCCCGTGGCCGAGGGGTCGCCCGAGGTCGCCCGGCACCGGCTGATCCGGCGGCTCATCTGCGTCCGGGGAATCCTCCCGTTCCGGGCGCGGATCGCCCCGCGTTTCGGCTACGGCGCCGAGGCGCACACCGTGTCCCTCGAAGGCCACGTCGCGGTGTTCCGCTCCCCGTCGCTGACGCTCGCGCTGACCGCCACCGCGCCGCTGGAGACCGACGGCCTGGACGTGTGGTCGCACTTCAAGCTCCTGGAGGGCGACTCCGTCGTGTTCGCCCTCGACCAGATCGGCGACGACGTCCCGGCCCGGTCGTGTCCGCGCGCCGAGGCGGAGGAACAGTTCGAGGCGACCGTCCGGTTCTGGCGCCACTGGCTGGCCGGGTCGCGCTACCAGGGGCGGTGGCGGGAGATGGTGCACCGCTCCGCCCTGCTGCTCAAGCTGCTCACCTACGCGCCGACCGGCGCGATCGTCGCCGCACCCACCACCAGCCTGCCCGAGCAGGTCGGCGGCGAGCGCAACTGGGACTACCGGTACATGTGGGTCCGCGACGCCGCCTTCTGCGTCTACGCCATGCTGCGCCTCGGGTTCACCTCGGAGGCCGAGGCGTTCATGGGCTTCCTCTTCGAGCGCATGCGCGACACCGCCGCGAACGGCCCGTTGCAGATCATGTACGGCATCGACGGTCGCACCGAGCTGCCCGAGTACGCGCTGCCGCACCTGGAGGGCCACCTGGGCTCCGCACCCGTCCGGGTCGGCAACGCCGCCACCGGCCAGCTCCAGCTGGACATCTACGGAGCCATGATCGACTCCATCTACCTGTACGACAAGTGGGGGCAGCCGATCAGCAGCGCCGGCTGGGAGGACGTCGGCATGGTGGCGGACTGGCTCTGCGAGAACTGGGACCAGCCCGACGAGGGCATCTGGGAGACCCGCGGCGGCCGCAGGAACTACGTGTACTCGCGGCTGATGTGCTGGGTGGCGCTGGAACGCGCGATCCGGATGGCGAACCGCCGCGGCCTGCCGGCCGACCTGCCCCGCTGGCGGCAGACCCGGGACGCGATCTACCACCAGATCATGCGGCGCGGCTGGTCGAGCGAGCTGGGCGCGTTCGTCCAGTCCCTGGACGACGGCGAACTGGACGCCTCGCTGCTGATGATGCCGATGGCCAAGTTCATCTCGCCCACCGACCCCAAGTGGCTCTCCACCCTGGACGCACTCACCAAGGGCCTGGTCTCCGACTCCCTGGTCTACCGCTACAACCCGGCCACCAGCCCGGACGGCCTGAGCGGCTCCGAGGGCACCTTCTCGATCTGCTCCTTCTGGTACGTCGAGGCACTGGCCCGCGCCGGCCGCCTGGAGGAGGCCCGGCTCGCCTTCGAGAAGATGCTCACCTACGCCAACCACCTCGGGCTGTTCGCCGAGGAGATCGGCCCGACCGGCGAGCAACTCGGCAACTTCCCACAGGCCTTCACCCACCTCTCGCTGATCAGCGCGGCCTTCAACCTCGACCGCGCGCTGGGCTGAGATCGCGTCAATTCGGCTGAATCCAGCCCCTGTTCGGCTCCCGTCCGACTCCTTTCAGACTCCCGTCCGGCGGGAACGAGCAGGTCGCGGATGAGCTGAGGTGAATGGCGACATCTTGTCGGCCCACATCCGTTGACGGCCCCAGGCGGCACTGCAATGCTCATGACCAAACCTGCGCAACATCTGAGCAGTGCCATCACCCTGTCATCACGGAAAGGGCCCAACCCTTATGCGCCGTACCGCTGTTGTCATGATGACCACGCTGCTGGCCTCCGCCGCGGCACTCACCGTCCCCGCCGCCGCCGCCCAGGCCGCATCCGCCGCCGCGCGCCAGGCCGCGCCCGCCACCGCCCAGGCCGCATCCGCCGCCGCGCGCCAGGCCGCGCCCGCCACCGCCCAGGCGGAGCAGGCGAGTTCGAGTGCGGCGCTGGCCGGCGGGTGTAACGCCATCGCCGCCGGCGGCGGCCAGGTCATCGGAACCTGTTCGGGCATCAGCCCCCTGCAGATCTGGCGCGTGCAGGCGCAGTGCCAGTACTACGTCAACAACACCGGCCCGTACATGCGCATGGCGATCGGCGGAGCCGTCGTCGGGAGCGGGATGAGCACCGCCATGTGCAACTTCGGCGACACCATCATGTTCCCGCAGGTCGTCTTCCTCGGGACGGTGCCGCCGCCGGTCGCCGGGCCGCAGGGCCAGATCAGCGGCTACGCGAGCAAGTGCATCGACGTCCAGGGCGGCGAGAACAAGAACGGCACCGCGGTCCAGATCTACGACTGCAACGGCACGAACGCCCAGAAGTGGACCGTCGGCGTGGACGGGACGCTGCGCGCCCTCGGCAAGTGCATGGACGTACAGGGCGGCAACACCGCCAACCACACCATGGTCCAGCTCTACGACTGCAACGGCAGCGGCGCCCAGCAGTGGAAGGCCCAGTCCGACGGCTCGCTGCTCAACCCGCAGTCCGGCCGCTGCCTGGACGACCTGGGCTTCGCCACCAACAACGGCAACCAGCTCGGCATCTGGGACTGCAACGGCGCCGACAACCAGAAGTGGAACCTCCCGCACTGATCCCCCCGGTCCCTCGGCCCGGCCGTGATCGCCCCCCACGGCCGGCCCGACGGGCCCCTCGAATCCCACCTCCGGAGCGACGGGGTCCGGAGGCGGGATTCCCGCCGGCAGCCCGGCTACTGCCGGCCGGTGGTCCAAATAGTTTCGCCTATAGGGCAGTTGCCTATGCCGGCGACGGCGGTGGTCGAACCCCGACCTGGAGGTCGACACCTTTTCGAAGGAGAAAGAAGCACGCGTTCGATTGAGCCCGTGCGGGCACCATGACGGTTTCCGAAGACCCGGATGTCTCCCCAGAGATCACGCCATGAGCCCGGATCCGGGCCCGTGACTGACCGAGCACCAGAACCAGCGGGATAGACGGCATGCCCCAAGGTCAACCGGGCGTTCCCGTCAACCAAGGACCACGCGAACGTGGCACACGGGACGAAGGAGCAGCACCACAAAGTCCTGGCCTCCACCGACGACGGCATCCCCCTCGACTACTGGGAGGACTGGGAGCTGTCGCCCAGGCAGCAAGCCGACCAAGATCCCCCTGATGCCGGCAACCCCCGCCCGGAGGCACGAGGCCGAAAGGCCTGATTCTCCTCCTGGGCCGTCGCCCCGGAACAATCCCCACGACCGCGGGCCGATATCAGCGTCATCCGGTCAAAAGGCAAGGACCGGGAGCAATCCCCGCGAGCGCGGGGCCGACCCTCGGCTACAACTACCAGGTCACCTCGGTCAGGAGCGATCCCCGCGAGCGCGGGGCCGACACTTCCTGACCTGCGGCGATTCGTGTCAGGGACCGTCAGTAGATTCAGTTCGATTGGGCAGGCGGCGTGTGAAGGAGTTCATGGGCCCGGATCCTCTCGCTCAGGCGACAGGCGGACCTCACGCAGGAGCGGCTTGGGCAGCGCGCCGGACTTGGCCGGCGCACGATCGGGTGGATCGAGAACGGCCTCGCACCTGCGACGCTCGACCAACTCGGCGCCATCGCGCGGGCAATCGGCGTGCCACTCTGGCGTCTGGTCCGCGACGAGTAGCCCTGGCCGGCCATCGGGCCGGCCAGGGCCTTGACCTGCTGCTACTCGCCTCGAAGCGGCTCCATGACGAACCCGAGCCGCGGGGGCACAGGCTCGCCGTCGGGACGTTCGAGCAATGGCCCGAAAGCTTCGAAGTCCTGCTGCCGGTAGCACGCGACCAGGTCTGCGTACCGCGGATCGATCCACTCCATCGGATGCCTCCTACTCGTGTGCCGGCAGCGTACGCGTTCCGAGTCCGCTATTCAGCGGGCTTGGTGCAGGGCTTCTCCGGTTTCTTCATCGGCCTGATTGAACAGCTGGGCGAGTGCTGACAGCTCGCCGCTACGGTCACCAGGCTGTCGTCCGTCGGCGGCCGCCACAGTTCCTGGTCGACCTCGAAGCCCGCCTCCCGGATGGCAGCCTGGGTCTGCTCCATGATGTCCTGGTCGAAGTTGCCCGGGTCGAATCCCGGGCTGTGGTGCACGAACCGGCCCTCGCGCTCGCACAACTCGGCGTACGCCTCGGTGTGGACGAGGAACGCGTGCCAGCCCTCGTCCACGATCCTGGACGGCGCCATGGCCAGGTGGGGGCGGCGGGCGCCCACGACCACGAACGCGATGGCTTCCCGGGTGATCCGGGTGGCCATCGCGACGTTCATGCCCTCGTTGTTGGAGAGCACGGTGGAGATGACGGAGTCGAACGTTGCCGCGCTCACGAACTGGTCCGGAGCGGTCGGGGGCGGCGCCTGTGCCGGGGTGGGTTCGGGAGTGATCATGGTAGTGCTCCTCTCGGTGTGTCGAGTGGTGCAACCTCCTGGGCCGACGTCGTCGTCAGGCCCGCGAGGAGGCGGAGGGTTGATCAGGGCGTTTCGACCTGATCGCGAGGGGGATGGTTCGGGCCACCGGTGGGAGATCCGCTCGGCAGGTTGCGAACGCAGGGGCACCCCGACTGGCCGCAGAGGCATACCAGCACCCGAGCACCGCACTCGTCCCACAGGCCGCCGGGACACCCGTGGTGGGCGTTGAGTTGGCACTCGGCGCTGACGTAGCGCCCGGCCTGGGCTGTGTCCAGAGTGATGACGATGCCGGACGGGACGTCCGGTCTGGAGATCATTGCGGCTCCTCCAGTTCGGCCCAAACGACCACCGCGCCAGTTGCGTCCGTGGATCCCCATGAGGTGCAGGACTGCACGATGGCCAGGACATCAGCCCAGCGTTCGACTGATTCGTCGACAGGCGCGGGGACGCTCAGGCGCACTACTCCAGCGGTGGGGCGCGTAACGCGTACGTGGGCGCCTGTGGCCTGACCGAGCGCAGCCTTCACGGCTCCTGCGCACATGCCGATCTGCACCGATCCCCCAGTACATGTAAGGATTAGCTCTACACATACAGTAGGGCCTGGCCGCATACTCTGTCACCCACCGAGCACGGAACGTAGGAGGACATGCATGGCAGGCGACGCCGAATCCCCCTACCTCCGCATCGCAGACCACATCCGCGAACGGATCCTCACCGGCCAGCTCGCAGCCGGAGCCCAGTTGCCATCTCTCGCTGCACTGCGTGAGGAATTCGGCTACTCCCACGGCGTCGGCCAGAACGCCTACCGGCTACTCGAATCCGAGGGCCTGGTCGTCGCCCGCCATGGCCGCGGCTACTACGTCCGCAGCCAGGAACCGCCCACCGTCCTGGTACGCCGTCAACGCGTACCCTGCGGCGACGGCAGCCCGACGGAGGCCACCCTCGCCAGACAGGGTGTCGCCGGTACTTGGCGGCACGAATCTCAGCCTCGTGCCGCCGAGGCCCGCATCGCGGCCCGGCTGGAAATCCAGTCCGGCGATCCGGTGATGCACACGACCTACGTGTACCTGGCCGACGGAGACCCGGTGCAGCTCGCAGAGAGCTGGGAACCGATGGCCACCACTGGCGGCAGCTTGATCGTCCTGCCCGAGGCCGGTCCACACGCTGGTATCGGCGTCGCCGACCGCATGGCGATCATCGGTATCGACGTGGGCGTGCCCGTTGAGCGCGTGAGTGCCAGGGCTGCCACGCGACCTGAGGCTCAGACCCTCGGTGTTGCACCCGCTGTCCCGGTGATGGCAATCGAACGGACCTACTACGACCAGGCCACCGGGCGCCCAGTTGAGACCGCAGACATCGTGCTCACCTCGCGCTGGGTTGCTGAGTACGGGCGCGCCCCACGTTCCTGACCTGCATGGTCCGATGCCGGTCGCACGATGGCGGCATGGCCGGTACGCCGACGGACGGTCCTGGTGCGAGCCGGACGCGGACAGCGTGTGGCGGTGGACGCACGACACCCCGTAACGACGAAGCGCCCCCGCCCGGCCGAAGCCGAGCGGGGGCGGAGCGATCCCCGCGGGCGCGGGGCCGATAGGAGACCGGGATCGACGTCGAGGTGGCCACGGGAGCGATCCCCACGAGCGCGAGACCGATCAGGCGTCGACGGAGCTGCACCGGGCTGCCCGGGAGCGATCCCTGTGGGCGCGGGGCCGATGGCAGCGACCACGGCCGGAACGCGGAAGCCTGAGAGCGATCCCCGCGAGCGCGAGACCGATCAAGTGTCGACGGAGCTGCACCGGGCTGCCCGGGAGCGATCCCTGTGGGCGCGGGGCCGATGCTCCAGAGCTCAACTGCGCTTCACTGAACAAGGAACGATCCCCGCGAGCGCGGGGCCGACCCCTGGAAGGTGCCGGTCGACTTCCGCAGCTCGGAGCAATCCCCGCGAGCGCGGGGCCGACATGCCCGCGATCTGCTGGAAGGCGGTGCCGGCGGAGCAATCCCCGCGAGCGCGGGCCCGATCAGGCACGTCCGGATTCGTCTTCCGGTCTGGAGGAGTAATCCCCGCGTGTGCGGGGCCGACACCGCGGCCTTCGCCTTGATGGTGCCGAAGGTGGAGCAATCCCTGCGGGCGCGGGGCCGACTGGGCCGCACTGTTCCCTGGAGAGCCGGTGCTGGAGCAATCCCCGCGAGCGCGAGGCCGGTTCCTTCTCGCTCGTGCAGCTCGGGTCGGGCCCGGAGCAATCCCCCGCGAGCGCGGGGCCGATATGTAGATGACGTACGCCCTCTTCCTCTACGGGGAGCAATCCCGCGAGCGCGGGGCCGATCCCCGCCTCCCCATGGGTCGGGGTGGCGGGGGTGGGGGAGCAATCCCCGCGAGTGCGGGGTCGACACTGCGTCAAGGACGCACCCGGGGACGTACCCCGAGTAATCCCCGCGCGTGCGGGGCCGACTCCTTGTGAAGCCGCTCACCGAACCCGCTGAAGGAGCAATCCCCGCGAGTGCGGGGCCGACCGCGTCACCGACCGGACGGGCGGCCCTGTGGAAGGAGCAATCCCCGCGCGTGCGGGGCCGACGTGATTCTCGGTGGTGACGCGGACGTGGACAAGGAGCAATCCCCGCGCGTGCGGGGCCGACGTGATTCTCGGTGGTGACGCGGACGTGGACAAGGAGCAATCCCCGCGCGTGCGGGGCCGATCGCCACCAGGGCGGTGCCGGGTTCAGGGGTGCTGTCCGCTGTCCTGGAGGCCGTTCCGGTCGGTGGTGCAGGTGACGATTGCGGGGCGTTGGTAGACGGTTCGGCGAACTCGACGGTGTCGCGGCGGGCGTCGGGCAGCACCGTGGTGTGTTGCCAGTGGCGCGGGCCCGTGTGCCGGTCGAAGGCGGTTGGACACCGTCTTCGACCAGCCCTGGCAGGCTCGTGTCCACCTTGCTCGCACCCTCGACGAGACCAACTCCCGGTGGTCACCGGTGCGATGGGCTGGTCTCCTGAACCATCCCCGCGAGCGCGGGGCCGGTGATCGAGTGGGCATGTGGATCGGGCGGCCCGGGGAGCAACCCCTGCGGGCGCGGGGCCGATTTGTTGCTGCTCGTGGTGCTCGCGCTCGATCAGGAGCGATCCCCGCGAGCGCGGGGCCGATACTTCCTGACCTGCGGTGATTAGCGGCTGAGGGGCTTGATTGATTCAGTTCGATCGGTAGAAGTCCCGTCGAACAGTCGATGCGTTATTGTCATCTCTCCTTGCCCCAGGGCTGGTTGTCAGTGTCGTGGCCTGACTCCCCGAAGCGTACCCGCACGTGGAGATTGAGACGATGATTGAGGACCGCTGCCATCGGTACCTGTTCGAGGCCAGGGGCTGGCTGGGTGCGCTGTGGGGAAAGTCCGCCGGGCGGGCCTGGGGATCTGCCACGGATCAATCCCCACAAGTGTTTGGCCAACAGCGTGAGTTCGGCGATGGTGATGTGCTCCGCGGATCAATCCCCGCGAGCGCTGGGCCGACGAGACTGCGAGCAGCTGGGGCTGGGTCAGGTCGGAGCGATCCCCGCGACGCGGGGCCGACCACGCTGACGGCCACGAAGCAGAGTTCCGCCGGGAGCAATCCCCGCGTGGGCGGGGCCGACAGCGTCGCACAACTGGCCCCGGGGGACCTGCTTGAGCAATCCCCGCGAGCGCGGGGCCGATCTTCTCGGACGGGAACTCGGCGCCGACGCCGAGGAGCAATCCCCGCGGGCGCGGGGCCGGTGTGGGCGCGACCGGAACCAGGTGGTCGCCGACGGAGCAATCCCTGCGGGCGCGGGGCCGATCCGTACGGGGCGTCCGGATCGGTAAGAACCGGGGAGCAATCCCTGCGGGCGCGGGGCCGATGCTTTTTGACCTGGGGTGATTAGCCGCTGAGGGGCTTGATTGAATTAGTTTGATTGGTAGAGGCCCCGTCGAACGGCCGATTTGTTGTTGCTATCTCTCCTTGACCCAGGGCTGGTTGTCGGCGTCGTGGCCTGAGTTCTCGAAGCGTACCCGCGTGTGGAGGTTGAGGACCGTCGGCAGTGGTAGCCGTCCGAGGTTAGGGGCAGCCTGTTGCTGTCGTACAGGCTGGACACTGGGGCAGTGGCTGAGATTGTCCGGGGCCGCTGCCTGACGCTGGTGACGTGGCGGCGTCTGAATGGTCTTGCGGGGCCAGGTCTGTTCGGCTGGTTGTGCGGGATGCGCGGCTGAGGAGGTTGTCCGCTGGGCGGTGTTCTTGTGGGACAGGTGCGCGGTGGGCGCTGCCGGGCGAAGTGAAGTGGGGCGGGGCAGGTCGCCGGCTGCTACGGAGTGTTCCATGGGGAAGGTCGTAGAGCCTCAGCGCCGCCGCAGTGAGTCCTGGAAGTCGGCGCGTGGGAGCACGGTTATCAGGGGAGTTGCCACTTGCCGCGGTGGAGACCGTTCTGGTGTGTGGAGTTGGTCCTCGACGGGGTGCGGAGGATGGGCGGCCCCCACCGGCTTTGGGCGGGTGGGGGCCTGGCGGCGTCAGTGCAGCAGCACTCGCAGGCTGAGCAGCCCGCGGTGCCTCGGGTTCTCCTGCCACTGTGCGGGCTCGGCCGGGTCGGCCAGGCGTAGGGCGGGGAAGCGGCGCAGCAGTTCGGTGAACGCTACTTCGGCCTGGAGGCGGCCCAGTTGGGCGCCGAGGCAGTGGTGGATGCCGTGGCCGAATGCGAGGTGTCGGGTGGCGTCCGGGCGGGTGATGTCGAAGCGGTCGGGGTCGGTGAAGACGGCCGGGTCGCGGTTGGCGGCGAGCAGGGCGATCTGGACGAACTCGCCGGCCGGGATCGCGGTGCCCGCGATGGTCACCGGCTCGGTCGTGCGGCGCAGCGAGGCGATGCTGAACGGGCTCTCGTAGCGCAGGACTTCCTCGATCGTGCCGGAAAGCAGCGCCGGATCCGCGCGCAGCGCCGCGAGTTGCTCGGGGTGGCGGAGCAGCGCGTGGATGCCGTTGGTGATCAGGTTGACGGTGCTCTGGTGGCCGGCGATCGCGAGCAGGAACGCCATCGAGGTGATCTCGGCCTCGGTCAGCCGGTCGCCGTCCGCCTGGGCGGCGAGGAGTTCGGAGATCAGGTCGTCGCCCGGGTGGGTGCGCTTGTGGTCGACCAGGGCGCGCAGGTAGTCCGCCATGCCTTCGGCGGTCTCCACCGAGACTTCGCCGTCTGCTCCGCCGTCCGCTCCGCCGTCCGCCTCGCCGTCGTCCTCCGGGTCGGCATCGACGGCGTTGCCGCGGACTTGGAGGTTCTCCCGTTCGGCCTGCGGCGCGCCGAACAGTTCGAAGACGACCGCGAGTGGCAGCGGCAGTGCGAACTCGCTGATCAGCTCGACCGGGTCGGGCCCGTCGAGCTGGTCGAGCAGTGCGCCGACGTGGCGCTCGACCATCGGTCGTAGGGTCGCCACCTGCCGTGCGGTGTAGGCCTGTTGGACCAGCTTGCGCAGCCGGGTGTGCTCCGGGGGGTCGGAGTTGAGCATGTGCGACATCAGGTCGCGGCCCGGGCCGCCTTCGGAGTTCCCGACGTGTCGGGCGAACGCCTCGGTGACGGCCTTCTTGCTCAGCCGGGGGTCGGCGAGGGCGGCCCGGCACTCGGCGTGGCCGGTGACGACCCAGCCTTCGAGTCCGGCCGCGCCGCCGAACCGGACCTTGCGGGCGCCGCCCTCGGTGCGCCAGCGGCGGTATGCGGCGTGCGGGTCGGCGTAGAACTGGCCGTCGGCGAACTCCGGTTCGGCGGCGCTGTGTTCGGTAGCCCCGGGCTCGGAATCCCCGCGCTCGGTTTGTATGTGATCATCGTGCATGTGATCAGTGTGCACCGCGTGGCTTCAGGACGCGGATCTCGCTGACGCCGAGCAGGCCGAGCAGTGGCACCTTGGCGGTCCGCTGTTCGGGGTCGACGACCAGGCCGGCCGTACGGATCTGGTCCAGCAGCAGCTCGGCGAGCGGCATCACCATGTGCCGGCCCCAGCAGCGTTCGGAGGTGTGCCCGAACGGCAGGTAGCCGGGAGTGTTGTCCGGGTCGAGGTGGTCCCAGCGCTCCGGGCGGAACTCGTGCGGGTCCTCCCACAGGGCCGGGTCGCGGTGCGAGAGCAGCGGCAGGACGAGGACGTCGTCGCCGGCGCCGATCCGCGGGTCGATCGCGGGGTACTCGGGCGAGGCGCGGCGCAGGATGTTCCAGGACGGCGGCAGCAGGCGCAGCGACTCGAAGATGATGTTCCGGTTCGGCGTGCTGTCGTCGAACGGCGCGCCGAGCCAGAGCGCGTTCGCGACCAGGGTGGAGATGGTGAAGCAGACCGGTGCGGCGGCTCGGCGGTACATGCCGAGCGCGTACCGTCGGTCCTGGTAGTTGGCCGCCTTCGCGGTGAGCTTGCCGAGTTCGGTGAGGTCGTCGCCGGGCTTGGGCCTGCCGGGCAGTGCGGCGCCGGCGGAGATCACCAACCAGGTGAGCAGGGGCGTCAGTTCGAGGTTGCGGCTCATCAGGATCCGCAGCCGGCGCGGGTCCCGGCCGAGGATGAGGTCGCGCAGGAAGAGGTGTCCGGTGAGCGGCCACGGACCGGACAGGTCGATGTTCGGCGGCAGCGGGGCCTTCAGTGCCTCGCGCACGTCGCTGCCGATCGTCCGGGTCACCGAGGATGCCTCGGTGCGGGTGATCGAACGTCCGTGCAGCGGTTTGAAGGTGGGCCGTTCGATCTCGGTGGCGCGCCGGGCGGCGAGGATCCGGTCGGTGAGCTCGGGCCCGGCGACCCCGATTGTGTCGGGTTCGAGCCGGACGGCGTCCTTGCCCAGATGGTCCCTGAGCAGGGCCTCAAGTCGGGGGGAGAGCACGGTGGTTCGCGAACGGGCGGAGGCGGGGGAGAGTGCCATGTGATGTCTCCGAGACTTTGCCGGGACCGGTCTCCGCCCCCGCCCCGGGCCCGATCTCCCGGCGGAGGCCGCGAGGGGGGGCAGGGGCGGGGGCGGATCAGCTGTTCAGGTACCGGAGGTACCGATCAGCCGGCTTAGTACCAGATGTACCAAGCGCTGGCCTTCAGGCTCTTCTTGGCGAAGGACGCGTCACGGATGGCGAACAGGATCTTCATCTTTGGGTCTCCCTTTCGTTACCAGGTGGCTGAGCGAATGTAAGGCCACTCTGCAGTCGCCCTACAGACGTAGACACGCGGCCGGGTCTCCATCGGGTTCACCTTTGGGGGGAGTTCTTGTCGAGGGAGTTGGGGAGGTGGGGGGTTTGCTGGCGGATTTCCTGATTCGCCCCCCGGCGGGCGATGGACGGTGTCAGTCGCGGGAGCAGTCCGCGCACCGCCGCGGGCGCAGCCCGTCGAGGATGATGCCCAGGTAGCGGCGCCAGTCGGTGACCCCGGCCTGTACGACGTGGCAGAGGCCGATGTAGAGCGGTGACACGTCCGAGACGGTCAGGTCCTCTCGCACCGAGCCCTCGGCCTGGGCGCGTTTGAGCACCTTGTCGGTGAGCTCGTTGAGTTCGGCGATCGCCGCCGCGTCGAACGTGCTGCCGCCGATCATCGCGGTGACCGTCTCCGCGTAGCCCCGGTCCTGTTCCTGCATGATTCCGCAGAACTCCAGGGAGCGGGCGAGGCCGTGCCAGGGGTTGGGGTCGGGGAGCACCTCGTTCCTGAGGAAGTCCAGGGTCTGCTGGAACCGGTGTTCCACGATCGCTTCCGCCAGCGATTCCTTGGTGGGGAAGTGGCGGTACACCGTCCCGACGCCCACCCCGGCCCTGCGGGCGATGTCGCCCATCTGGGCGTCCCGGCCGGACTCGGAGAAGGCGGCTCGGGCGGCGTCGAGCACCTTGAGCCGGTTGCGGGCGGCGTCGGAGCGCAGCTTGCCGCCGGTGGGTGTGCTGGAGCGGGAAGGGGGAGGGGAAGGGGTGTTTGACAAGGGGAACCGCGCCTCCGTATCGTCACCATCCGGAACCGTGAGTCCGATTCCGGTTACCACTTTAACCCACAGGAGCGTATCCCTCCCATGGCCATGCCTCCCACTTCCTCCTTATCGACCTCGACCTCGACCCCCTCCCCGGATCCGCTCCGCTGGAAGGCGCTCGTCGTCCTGGCCGTCGCCCAGTTGACGGTGGTGCTCGACGCCTCGATCGTGAACGTCGCGCTGCCCTCGATCCAGCGGGACCTGCACTTCGCCGACTCCGACGTCCAGTGGATCGTCAACGCCTACGCACTCGCCTTCGGCGGCTTCCTGCTGCTCGGCGGCCGGACCGCCGATCTGCTCGGACGGCGGCGGGTGTTCATGACCGGGCTCGGCCTGTTCGCCGCCACGTCACTGCTCGGCGGTCTCGCCCCGACCGCGGGCCTGCTGATCGCCGCGCGGGTCGGGCAGGGCCTCGGCGCCGCGATCATCGCGCCGGCCGCCCTGTCCATCGTCACCACGACCTTCACCGAAGGCGCCGAACGCAACAAGGCCCTCGGCATCTGGGGCGCGCTCGCCGGAGCGGGCGGGGCCATCGGCGTGCTGCTCGGCGGTGTGCTCACCCAGTGGGCGGGCTGGGAGTGGGTGATGTTCGTCAACGTGCCGATCTGCGTCGTCGCCGCCGTCCTCACACCGAGGTTCGTCCGGGAGAGCCGCGGCCACGAACGCACGGGCATCGACTTCGCCGGCGCCGCACTGGTCACCGGCGGTCTCAGCGTGCTGGTCTACGCGCTCGTGGACGCCGAGCGGGCGGGCTGGGGCTCGGCCAGGACCATCGGGCTGCTGGGCCTCGCGGCCGTCCTGCTGCTGGTCTTCGCCCTGGTCGAACTGCGCCTCGTCAAGCACCCGGTGATGCCGTTGCGGATCTTCCGCAACCGCAACCTCTCCAGCGCCAACGCGGTGTCCCTGCTGGTGGGCGCCGCGCTGCTGTCGATGTTCTTCTTCATCTCCCTCTACCTCCAGCAGGTGCTCGGCTTCTCCGCACTGGAGGCCGGACTGTCCTACCTGCCCTTCTCGGTGGCGAGCATCGTCGCCGCCGGCGCCGCCTCCCAGCTGGTGACCAAGGTCGGGCCCAGGCCCGTCCTCGCCTGCGGGCTGGCGCTCACCGCGGTGGGCCTCCTGCTGTTCACCCGCATCCCCGCCAACGGCACGTTCGCCGGGGACGTGCTCCTGCCCTCGGTGGTCGCGGCACTCGGACTCGGCTTCTCGTTCGTGCCCGTGACCATCGTCGCCGTCTCCGGTGTGACACCGCAGGAGTCGGGCCTCGCCTCCGGACTCATCAACACCACCCAGCAGATCGGCGGCGCGCTCGGGCTCGCCGTGCTCTCCTCGGTGGCCAACGCCCGGATCAGGGAGCTCCTTGAGGGCAAGCAGGCCGGTGGCCCGGCCATGGCCGACGCGATGACGGAGGGCTTCCGGCTCGCGTTCGCCGTCGGGGCGGGCTTCGCCGTGCTCGGCGTGCTGATCACCCTGCTGGCCGTACCCAGGGGCGAACGGCCCGCACACGACGACCTTCCGGTCACGCCGGTCTGACGAACGGCGACGTCCGGACGCGCGAAGGCGCTCACCCTGCCTCCACGGCCATGGGGTGAGCGCCCTGCGGACTTCCCGTAGCCGGGGACAACTCCTCAGCCGTGAAGAAGGTCATCGAAAGGCTGTAGGCCTAAGGCCTGTTCGTCGATCCTTCACCCCGATGGGCAGCAATCCGGCCTGCGACCTCGGTCAACCGGGACACTCGGACGATGTAGCTGACGGTAAGCCTGCTGATCAGATTCCAGCCCTCGGTGGAGGATCGCACTGCCTCATTTCGCGGGCCAAGAGCTGTTCGGCAATGTGCGCTCGGCCAGCCCAGCCACCTTGATCGACCGGCGTGTGGCGGAGGTGGCAAGTAGCTGAGGCCAGCGGGAGATCAGGGGCCGGTGACCCACTGGCCGACGCGCGTCGGCTCGGGCTGGAGGATGATTCCGGTTGCAGCTGCGACCTGGGCGGTGAGGTCAGCGAGCGCCCGGACGAACGCTGCCGCTGTGGCCTCTCCTTGAGCGGTGACCGTGAGGGTCCGGCGTTCCGAGCAGCGCACGCCGTCGGCGACGGCTTGGCCGGGCCGGCAGCCGACATGCTCCAGGAGCCACCCGGCGCTGGCTCGGAGGCCGCCATCGCTGTCCTGGTGGACCGGGCAGCCGCGGTCGGACCAGCGCGTGGCCTGGGCGGTGGTGATTCGAGGGTTGAGGAAGACGGATCCGACCTGCCGGGAGTCCTGGTCGCTCGGGTCGAGGAGGAGGCCGCGCCGACGGCGGTTGGCGAGTACGGCCGCGGTGACCTCCGGAACGGTCGGGCGCGCGCCGACGGGCACGCCGAGCTCGTCCGCGAGCGGCTGGTAGGTGATCGGGGCCGCCGGCGTGTGGGTCAGGTGGAGCGAGGCGGCGAGGATGGTCCAGCGGCCGGGGGTTCGCTTGAAGCGGCTGCTGCGGTAGCGCAGGCGGCAGGACTGGGCCGGGAAGGTCCGCAGGCAGCCCATGCCCCAGTCCCAGACCGTGACGCTGTGGAGGGAGTCTGCGATCTGCTGGCCGTATGCGCCGGCGTTCTGGACCGGCGCGGCGCCGACGGTGCCTGGGATCCCGGCCAGGCACTCGATGCCGGCAAGCCGTTCGGCAGCGGCCCAATGGACGAGGTCGGTGAGCGGGTGGCCGGCCTGGACGGTGACGGCCACCGTGGTGTCGTCGAGCTTCTTGGCGGTGATGCCGCGGGTGTTCATGACCACGACGGTGCCGGGGTGGCCGGCATCCGCCGCGATCACGTTGCTGCCGTGCCCCAGGACGACGGGACCGTTCTGCTCCTGGGCGCTGATCGCACGGGCGGCGTCGAGCCAGTCCGCGGGGTCGGACAGGTTGAGCACGGCGCCGGCGGGCCCGCCGAGCCGGAGGGTGGTCAGCGACGCGAGCGTGGCCTGGGGCACGGCAGGGTCCTCTCAGTCGGCGGCGACGGCCTTGAGCGCGAGGTTGCGGAGCGGGGCGAGCCGGGTGCGGTTGTTCTGGTGGTGGTAGACGGCGTTGGTGCAGATGGCCAGGTAGCGGCCGGTGTCCGGGGCGAGGTAGAGGCTGGTGCCGGTGAAGCCGTGGTGGTAGGCGACCCGGCCGCCGTCGGCGAGGATCCAGGCCAGGCCGCGGTGGAGCCCGGGCTCGATCTCGGCCTTCGGTTCCATGCTGGTGCGGAGCCAGGCACCCAGTCCGTGGCTGGAGGTGTATGCGGTGAGGAGCCGGTCGGCGAAGGTGGCCAGGTCGGCCGGGGTGGTGAAGACGCCGGCGTGGCCGGCGACGCCGCCGAGCAGAGTGGCGTTGTCGTCGTGCGGGATGCCCCACAGCCGCGGGCCGCCGGGGAGGCGCTGCTCGGTCGGGGCGACGTCGGCGGAGCGGCTGACGGGTCCGTAGGTGGTGTGGGTCATGCCGAGGGACTGCCAGAGGTCGGCGGCGAGCTCGTCCAGGCGGCGGCCGTGGAGGTGGGCGAGCGCGAGGCCGAGGAGGATGAACCCGCGGTTGATGTACCGGTGGCCGGCGCCGGGTTCGGCGATCAGCGGTTCGCCGCAGATCAGCTCCGCGAGGGGTTCGGTGCGGCCCCGGTACTGGTCGAGACGGGTCTCGGGCCGCAGGCCGGAGGTGTGCGCGAGGATCTGCCCGACCGTGACGTTCGCGCCGGGCACCTGGTCCGGCAGGTCGGGCAGCAGGTCCCGCACCGTGGTGTCGGTGGTGATGCCATCGGTGAGCCCGATCAGCGGCCAGGTGGCCAGTACCTTGGTCAGCGACGCGGCGTCGTAGAGCGTGCCCGGGCCGGGCCCGGCGTTCCCGCACTCGGGCGCGATGACGCCGGAGGAGACGAACGCGGGCCGGCCGTTCCGGGCGCCGTGGGCGAGGACGCCGCCGGGCAGGGCGCCGTCGTCGACCAGCAGGTCGAGGCACTGCTGCAGCTCGGCGACGGTGTCGGGGCTCAACGGCTTGGTGCTGGTCACGGCATCTCCCGGTCGATCGTCAGGCTGGCACCGAGCGCGGCGAGTTTGGGCAGCAGGTCGCCGTAGCCGCGCCGGAGGTGGTACATGCCCCGGATCGTAGAGGTGCCCTCGGCCGCCAGCGCGGCGAGCACGAGCGCGGTCGCGGCCCGGATGTCCTCGCCCGCCACGTCAGCGGCGGCGAGCCCGGAGGGCCCCTCGACGGTGATCAGCTGGCCCTCCGCGTTGACGACCGCGCCGAACTTGCGCAGCGCGGCGAGGTGGGTGTCGCGTCGGCTGTAGATCCGCTCCTCGATCCGGGACGTTCCGGCGGCCTGGGTGAGGACCGCGGTCAGCTGGGGCTGGACGTCGGTCGGGTAACCCGGGTGGGGGCCGGTGGCCATCTCCGTCGCATGCAGTCCGGCCGGTACGGTGACCGTCGTTCCGCCGCGCTCGGGGGTCAGGAGGATCCCGGTGTCGGCGAAGACCGAGACCAGGCCTGGCGGGAAGCCGCAGGGCGGGAAGGCGTCGAGGTGGACGGTGCCGCCGGTGATCGCGGCGGCGAGCGCCAGTGTGGCGGCCTCCAGCCGGTCGGACGGGACCGGGAAGACGCCGCCGGCGATGTGGTCGGTGCCGGTGACGTGCAGGGCGTCCGCGCCTTGCCAGGTGATGCCGACACCGGAGCGGGCGAGCAACTCCGCGGTGACGGTGACCTCGGGCTCGATGCTCGGCCCGAGGATGGACGACGTGCCGGGCGTGCGGGCGGCCAGCAGCATCGCGGTGACCGTCGCGCCCAGGCTCGGGCCCCACTTCTTGGTGCTGACGTTGGTGATGAACGGAAGGCGCTTCGTTCCGGTGAAGCGGGCGCGCACGCGGCCCCGGTTGACCTCGACGTCGGCGCCGGCGGCCTCCATGGCGGCCAGGTGCAGGTCGATGTACCGGGCGCAGAAGGCGTCGCCGCCGGGCAGTGGGAAGGTGACCTTGCCGGAGCGGGCCAGCAGGGCGGCGGCGATGACCGCGGTGGTCCGGATGCACCGTCCGAGGTCGTCGGGGATGACCGGGAAGTAGGAGTCGGCGGGCCGGGTCTCGAACTCGCCCTCGGCGATGGTGGCTCGGGTGCCGGTGCGGTGAAGGATCTCCGCGCATACACCGGTGTCGAGGATCGCGGGGGCGCCGGTGAGGGTGAGCGGCTGGTCGGCGAGGATCGCGGCAGCGTACAGGTGCAGGGCGATGTTCTTGCTGCCCTGGACGGTCGTCGTACCGTGCAGCGGGTGGCCGCCGGTGATCCGGAGGGTGAGCCGGTCGGGGGTCGTGGTGGCGGTCATGGTCACCTTCCCTGGCTTCCGGCGGGGAAGAATCCGCCGATCTGGGTGCGGGGGTAGAGCGTGGAGTGGGCGCCGATGAGGGTGGCGGGCTGGAGCACGGTGCCGGCGGGGACGATCACTCCGTCGCCGATGACCGCGCCGAACTTGGTCTGGCCGGTGGCGACGCGGTGGCCGTCGAGACGGGCGCAGACCTCCTCGGTGGCCGGCTCGACGACCGGGCCGCTGGTGACGCGCAGGCCGGTGGTGGACACGAACGCGCCGATGTTGACCCCCAGGCCGAGGACGGAGTCGCCGACGAAGCTGGTGTGCTTCATGAAGACCCCGCCGGTGAGCAGCGAGCGGGTGACCTCGGCGCCCCAGCCGATCCGGCAGCCGGGACCGATGACGGTGTGGTCCCGGACCCGGGCTCCGGAGTCGATCACCGAGCCGGGGCAGACCAGTACCGGGCCGGTGACGACCGCGCCCTCGGCGATGACGGCGCCGGCCGCCACGGTCACCTCGCCGCGGACGACGGCACCGGGCTCGATGACCCCGGCTCCCTCCGGTAGCTCGATGTCCAACCGTCCGGCCAGCAGGTCGACGATGGCCTTCTTGAGCCCGAAGACGGTCGGACAGCAGCTCAGCAGCCGCGCGACGACGGGGTCGGCGACCTGCTCGGTGTCGATGTAGTACTCGGGGGTGGTGCGGTAGTCGATGCGCGCCAACGCGGCACTCATCGTGGGAGCTTCGGGTAGCCGGTGCATGGCCGGGGCTCCTCTCGGGCGAGCGAGTGGAAGGAGGGGCGGTGATGAGCCAGATGCCTACTGAATGGGCAGGTCCGGGGCAGCGGCGACCGCGGCCTCGGGCCGGGCGTCGACCTGCTGCTGGACGGCGAACCCCAGCAGGACGAGCACGGGCAGGTGCAGGGCAGCCCAGGAGGCGGCCAGGAAGGTGCCGAGCCGGTCACGGTCCTGCGGGGCGGCGAGCCGGGGACCGGCGGAGAACGGCGAGGTGCTGGACGTCGGCATGTGAGAGCCTCCGCAGCGAAGGGACGGGTTGGCTGTCCCAGTGAACTGCCGGCTCGTTGCCGTGATCCGTAGTCGGACTACGGGCCGTAGTCCGACTACGGGTCAGATGCCCTGTACGCCTGCGCGGGCGGCGAAGTCGCGAACGCCCGGAAGCCGGCGGTCGTACCGCAGAAGGCCTACGGCGAGGTCGCGGACGGCGCCCCGACGGATCTCCTGCGGGGCCGCCTCCTCGGCGGCGAGCAGTGCCCGGTAGCAGTTCTCGTGCTTGCCCCACTGGTCGAACGCGCGGGCCACGTCCGTGAAGAATCTGGCCTGCCGCTCGGCCGTCGGCAGCGCGCTCGGGTCGATCGTCCTGGCCAGCTCGATCGCCCGGCCGGCGTCTCCGAGCTCGTAGTGGACCGATAGCTCGTGCAGGGCGACACCCTGGATGCCGTCCACCAGGCCGGAGGCCCGGCCTGCGGCCGCGGCGCTGTCTGCGGCCTCCCGGATGAGGGCGTGCGCGTAGGACCGGTCTCCGGACTTGGCCGCGGTGTACGCGGCGGTGGCGTACAGGTCTCCGCGCGTGGCCAGACGGGCGGCCTCGGCCACCGAGGTGTCGGCGAGCAGGTCTTCGGCGGCTACCACCACGATGTCGGTCGCCCGAGCCAGGCTGCCCTGGCGGCGCCACGAGCTGGAGACCATCCGCTGGGCTTCCGCGGTGATCAGCGGATCGCCGCCCAGACGGGCGGCCGTCAGGGCGCGGTCCGAGGTCACGGCCACCAGGTTGTTGTCACCGATCTTGATGGTCAACCTGGTGGCGATGTTGTAGAACTGGGCGACGTTTCGGGCACGTTCCTCCGCCGTACCGACCATGTCGGCAGCCGCGAGCCGTCCGGGCAGTGCCTGCGCGAGCGTGTCGTACCGGGCCGCCTTGAACTCCTGGCGCGAGGACACGAGAGAAGTGGCGACGGACTTCAGGGTCGGCTCGCGACGGGGAGCCGGGGCCCTGCCCGGCCCGTACAGCAGCAGGTCCTCCAGGCCGGACAACGGCGACACCGCCTCTGCGTGCGCGACCTGCTGACCCGTGGCCGGGGTGACGAAGGCGGCAACCGCCAGGGACAGGAACGGGCGGCGTCGCACATCGTCCTCCTCGGCACCGGAAGTCGTCGCCAGCGTAGCCGAGCTGACATGACGTCGCGGTGATCTCGGCTTCGTGGCCGCGGGCTGCGGCAAGGCCATCAGCCTGTCGATCTCAACGCCCAGGGTCGAGGCCATCCGCCGTAGGAGCTGCACGTCCTGGACCTGCTGGACGTCCCGCTCGACCTGCGACATCCAGTCCTCGCTGCGGTTGAGCTCCGTCGCCAGGCGCAGCTGCGTCCAGCCCATCTCTGCGCGATGCAGCGAGACGAACCTACCGAACGTGATGCTGCCGTCGGTCACCGTTCCCGCCGGTACTCGTAGTCGGGACCCGCGGGTTGTTCCCGCGGCAGAGGAACCGGGGGCTCCTGGCGGAGCCCATGTGCTGGTGCCGAGCGAGGGAGGCATGCGAAGGCTCCTGTCATGTCGGTGAATCCGTCATGAACAAGGTCGAGCCGTCGCAAGTCCAGAACTCACACAACTCTGTGTCAGTTCGTCGTCACATCCCGATCCAGGAGGCGAAGTTGGACATCGACTCCGGGAGCCGCCGCTGCGCTCGGAGTAGGCCGGCCATCGTCTCGCGCACGGTGGGGCTGTGGCGGGACTGCTGTGGGGCGAGGCGGCGTGCGTCGAGGAGGCGGCGGAAGGCGGCGTCGCCCTTGCCGGTCCACAGGAGGGCTCGGGCGATTTCGGCGTGGTGGTGCGCGGCGCGGCTGGCCGGCCAGGACGCGGGGATCTCGATGCTCCGCGCGACCTGCAAGGCCTCGTGGTAGAGCGCTTGATCGATCAGGCAGCTTGCCCGATGGGCCGCGACGTTGGTCGGACCGAACGACAACCAGAAGACCCCCGGCACCTCACCTGTTCGCCCCGCGATCCTCTCGGCCGTGGCGAGGTTCCCGTCGACCGCCTCCGTGTCGCTACTCCGGGCGGCAAGGACCGCGATTCCGAGGTGCACCTGGCCGGTCACGGCATCCCGCTCGACGCCGGGATCGGCCTGCTCGGCCGCCTGGCGGGCAAGCTCAGCAATGCGGATGCCCGTCCGGTACTGGCCGGCGCGCAGGTAGGCCAGCGCCCGGCTGTACTGCCTGATCGCCGCGGTCACGGCGTCGGACGCCCGCTCCGCCGCCCATCCCATGCGGTCGAGGGAGATCGACCCGAGGTCCTGGAACCCGAGCTTGCTCGCGAGGTCGTAGCCGGAGCGGTACTGCATGGCGAGGGCCTGCCAGAGACGTCGATCACCGCTACTGTGCGCCGCGGTCGTGGTCTCGGTGATCAGGCCGGGCAGTTCTGTCGCCGCGCTCCGCAGATCCGACGCCCGGATCAGGCGGCAGACCAGGTCGGTGTGGTCGACGAGTTCCTCGGTCGGACGCGGTGCCACGTCCGGGTCGGCTCCGAGGTCGAAGATGTCGAGGGATTCCCGGATCGGCTGGATCAGCCCGTCGAGCTGGTCGCGCCGCAACTCCTCGATGTACGGGCGTCCTTCGAGATCGGCCGGGGGCACGGTCAGTGCCCTGGCGATGGAGGCGAGGACAGCCGGGCCGGCCTGCCGCTTGCCCTGCTCGATCTGAGCCATGTGGGACGCCGAGATCCGCGCCTTCAGGGCGAGTTCGGTCTGGGTCATGTGTCGGAGCTTGCGGGTCTGCTTGATCCGCTTGCCTACGGTGTCAGGCGTGAAGTCGGTCATGGCGCGTTCCTTGAGGAGTTCGGCCCGGTGGTCCGACGGTAGCGCCAAGCAGTCAGGCGCATCATCGAATTCGGCAGGGTTTGCCGCCGGCCATCCCCACGGGGTTCGATGACTGCCATGTCCACCACGCGCCCGGTCCTGTACCTCTTCGGCTCCGCCGCCCCGCCGGTCCTGAACATGGCGCAGGTTGTGCGCCACGCCCAGTTCAGGGGGTGGGAGGTCGCGCTCGGGCTCACCCCGACCGCGGCGAGCTGGCTCCAGGACGAGCTTCCCATGCTGAACCGCCTGACCGGCCACCCGGTGAAGTCCACGTACCGTCGGCCGGGCGAGCCGGACGTGCTTCCGCCCGCCGACGCGGTTCTGTTCGCTCCCGCGACGATGAACAGCATCAACAGCCTGGCGCTCGGCCTCACGACCTCCTGGGTCATAGGGTCCGCGGCCGAGGCGATCGGCAAGGGAATCCCGCTGTCGGTGATGCCGTGTACGAACACGGCGCTCACCGGGCACCCTCAGTTCCCCCGGAGCGTTGCCACCCTGCGTGACTCCGGCGTCCGAGTGCTGCTCGGCGAAGGAGGCTTCGTCCCGAACGATCCGGGCCAGGGGAGACCGGAGGCTTACCCGTGGGAGGCCGCACTCGGGGCTGCCGAGGAGTCCATCGGGCGGTGACACCCGGCTGCGGAGCCCGGCCGCCGTGACCGCTGGGGCCGTTGGCCAGAGATTTCTCCCGGCCAACGGCCTTCCGACTCGCGTCGGGACGACAGGGCTTGGACCAACGCGTCCCTCGCCTGCGGCGGTGCCTCAGTAGGACAGCCCCGGGCAGTACACCCCCTGCTGCGGCGCCGTGTACGAGCCGCGTGCCACCAGCGTCTCCAGTCGCTCCAGGGTGATGCCCCGGGTGTGGAACGCCCAGCTCAGGGTCTCGGGCAGCAGTCGGCCCGGGATGCGCAGCCGGGGCGGCGGGCCGTCGGGGACGGCCCGGCGCATCAGCTCGCCGGCGCCCGTGTACAGCGCCCGTGCCGCAGCCTCCGAGACCGCCGTCAGATGGCCCAGGTCGGACAGGCCCGTGGTGTAGCCGGCGAGCGCACCGCTCGACCGGTCCAGGACCACGTACGGCTGCGACCAGCCGAAGGCCCGCTTGGCCGCCATGTGGATCTCGCCGTCCCGTGCATGGCCGTTGACCGAGCGGTACAGCTCCTGGCACGCGGGTACGTCGTCCTCGGTCATCGCGCGCACCGTGAAGCCGGCCATGTTCGCCGGGGTGGGCGGTGCGTACCCGGCGACCAGGGACAGCTGCTCGTGCGGGACGAAGCCGAGCGAGGAGTAGAGCCGGTACGCGCCCAGGTTGTTGGTCACCTGGACGGCCCGGACCGAGCCGCGGTCGTGCCGGGCGGCCGCGCCGATCACCTCGTCCATCAGCAGCCGGCCCACACCGCCGCCCTGCGCGCCGGGCGCGACACTGAGCGGGCCGAAGGCGGCGACGGACTCGCCCAGGACCAGGAAGTTGGAGCCCGTCACGGAGTCCGCGCCGTCGACCGCCACGTAGGCGAGGCAGCCCGGGGCCGCGAGCCGGTCCCGGAACATCTCCGTCACCTCGTCCACCGACGACCACTCCGGGGCGAGGCCGAACGAGGCGTTGAGGGTGTTGAAGGCCTCGAAGCAGATGGCCGCCATCGCCGGAAGGTCCTCCCAGGCCGCCTCCCGGACCCGGAAGGCCTGCGTACCGGTGTCGACGAGGCCGCCCCCGGCGCCGGCGCCCGGTTCGGGGAAGTAGCCGACGCGGACGAAGAACCCGACGTACTTCTCGAAGAGTTCACGCGTCATCGGCGGGCAGTCGACGCCGGTACCGGTCAGCAGCTCGCGGGTCTGCGAGGTGTCGACGGACAGGTAGTGGTTGCGCCCGCTGTAGATGGTCGATTCGAACGCGTCGATCATCGGGACCATCGCGTTGTCGCGGTCGGCGCGGATGCGCCGCACCCAGGCGTCCCAGCGGAGTTCGTCCAGCCGGTAGCCGAGGGAGCGGAGGGATTCCGTCATCGCGGAGAACGGGAGGTGCGTCCCGTTGGCGAGGTGGTGGTTGCGGCCCGCCGCCCGGTCGTCGCGGGACAGCCGCAGGATCGCCGCGCTGACGTGGTCGACCGGCACCAGGTGGAAGATGCCGGCGGGATCCTGCGGGACGGCACCGGCCTGCACGATGCCCTTCATGCTCAGCCAGACGAAGTCGTGGGTCTGGCAGAAGCCGCGCTCCGAGTCGCCGGAGATCTCGTCCACCCGGTAGACCGAGACCGGCAGGCCCCGCCCCCTGGCGAGTTCGATGATCTGCTCCGCCACCAGCTTCGTCTGCCGGTAGCCGGACGACAGCGCCTCGGCGGGGCCCGGCGGGTCGGTCACCTGGAGCGCCTGCCCGGGGACCGCCTCCGCGGCGAACACGCCGGTGGACGAGACGTGGTGGACGGGCACGGTGCGGTGCCGTGCGGCCAGGCGCAGGATCTCCGCGGTGCCCGTGACGTTCGCGTCCTTCAACGCCGAGTACGGGTAGAGGCCGTTGACGGTCGCGGCGGCGTGGTAGACGCTGTCCACGCTGCGGGCGAGGGCGTCGAAGCGTTCGGGGGCCAGCCCCAGCAGCGGCCGGGCGAGATCGCCGACGACCACGGACAACCGGTCCGGGTCGATGGCGTCCCAGAACTCGTACCACTCAAGGTTCTTGCGCAGCCGCGCCCACGCGTCCGCCTCGTCGGCCCCGCGGACCAGGCAGTGCACGGTCGCACGGGTCGTCCGCAGCAGGTCGCGCAGCAGGTACGCGCCCAGGAACCCGGTCGCACCAGTGAGGAGCACCTCCTGCGGGTCGTCCGCGACCCGGATCACCTCGTCGGCGGGGGAGATGTCCGCCGCCAGGACGACCTCGGAGGCGAAGTCCACCGCGTCCTCGTCGACGCCCGGCGTGGCGGACACCGCGGCCAGCACCTTCGCGAGCAGGTGGTCGGCGAGCACCGCCGGGGTCGGGTGCTCGAAGACGAGCGTCGGGCGCAGGCTCACCCCGCAGAAGTCGCTGAACTGGTTGCGCATCTCGACGGCCATGAGGGAGTCGACGCCGAGTTCGAGGAACGGCACGTCGGGGTCGATGGCGTCCGCGCTGTCGTGGCCGAGCACCGCCGCGACCCGCGTGGCGATCCGGTCGATCATGTGGAGGAGCTGCTTCTCCTCGTCCAGGCCGGCGAGCACGCCGGCCAGGCGGGCGGCGACCTCCGGGCGCTCACCCGGCTTGAGCACCCGCCCGGACGGGGCCGCCTCCTCGGCTGCGGCCTCCGCCTCCGCCTCGGCCTCGGCGATCGCGGTCGGTGCCGAGGCGGGGGCGGGGCCGGCGAGTGCGGGCAGCCAGTAACGCTTGCGCTGGAAGGCGTAGGTCGGCAGCGTGACGTGGCGGGCGCCGGTGCCGTCGAAGAACGCCGCCCAGTCGACCGGGACACCGGCGGTGTGGAGCGCGGCGGCGACTGCGACGGCGGTCGCCGCGCCGGGCCGGTCGCGCCGGGAGACCGGCAGCGCGCGGTGGTCGTTCGGCCGGCCACCCCCATCGGCGTCGTCACCCCCATCACCTCCGTCGGCGTCGGCGTCGTCGGCGATCTGGCGCACCAGGGCCGTCAGGGACGCGTCCGGGCCCAGTTCGACGAAGGTGTCGGTGCCCCGCTCCCGCAGGGTCCGCACCGCGGCGGCGAACCGGACGGCCGAGCGCAGCTGCCCGGTCCAGTACGCGGGTGTCAGCAGTTCCGCACCGGCGAGGGCGCCGGTGACCGTGGAGACGATCGGCAGGTCCGGCGCACGGTAGGTGACGGTCCGGGCCACGGCCTCGAACTCCTCCAGCACCGCGTCCATCCGGGGCGAGTGGAAAGCGTGACTGACCATCAGACGCTTGGTCCTGCCGCCTAGTTCGGCCACTAGCTGGGCGACCTCCGCCGCGGCGTCCTCGTCGCCCGAGACCACGACGGACCGGGGCGCGTTCACGGCGGCGATCCCCAGCCGGGACTCCCGGCCGGCGAGCAGCGGCAGGACCTCGTCCTCCGTGGCCTCCAGCGCGATCATGGCGCCGCCTTCGGGCAGCGCCTGCATCAGCTCGCCCCGGGCGGTGACCAGCCGGGCCGCGTCCGCCAGCGAGAACACCCCGGCGACGTGCGCGGCGGCCAGTTCGCCGAGGGAGTGGCCGGCGAGCGCGTCGGGACGCACACCCCAGGACCGCAGCAGCGCGAACTGCGCGACCTCCAGTGCGAACAGGGCGGGTTGGGTGATACCGGTGCGATGGATGCGCCCGTCGTCCGCCGCGTCGCCGGCGGCGGCGATGAGCAACTGCCGTACCTGTGGCGCCAGATGGTCGCACACCGCGTCCAGCGCTTCGGCGAACACCGGGAACGCCTCGTACAGTTCACGGGCCATGCCCGCCCACTGGGAGCCCTGGCCGGTGAAGAGGAACGCCGTGGTCCGGGCGGCACCGGCGTGATCGGTGGTCAGTCCGGCCGCGGGCTCGCCCTCCGCGAGCGCGCCGAGTGCGCGCAGCAGACCCTCCGCGCCGTTCGCCCCGCGACCGAGGTCCGCGACGACGGCGGCCCGGTGTTCGAGCCCGGCCCGGGACAGTGCCAGGGTGAGCCCCACGTCCACGGCATTCCGGTCGGGCTCCGCACGCAGGAACGACTCCAGCCGGCGGGCCTGGTCGCGCAGCGCGGCCGGGGACTTCGCGGACAGTAGCCACGGTACGGCGCTGAGCGCCCGGACCGGGGCCGGGGTCCCCTCGGCCGAGACCGGGGCCGGGGCCCCCTCGGGCGAGACCGGGTCCGGGGCCTCCTCCGGCGCGGGGGAGTGCGGCGCCTCCTCCAGGACGACATGGGCGTTGGTGCCGCTGATGGCGAAGGAGGACACCCCGGCGCGCCGGGGCCGTCCGTCGGCGGCCGTCCACGGCCGCGCCTCGTCGAGCAGCCGTACGTTCCCCGACGACCAGTCGACGTGCGGCGACGGACGGTCCACGTGCAGGGTCGCCGGGAGGACGGCGTGCCGCATCGCCTCCACCAGCTTGATGACACCGGCCATGCCCGCGGCGGCCTGGGTGTGGGCGATGTTGGACTTGACCGAGCCGAGCCACAGCGGCCGTTGAGGGTCCCGGCCGCGCCCGTACGCGGCGAGGATCGCCTCGGCCTCGATCGGGTCGCCGAGCATGGTCCCCGTGCCGTGGGCCTCGACCAGGTCGACCTCGTGCGCGGCCACCCGGGCGTTGGCGAGCGCCCGGCGGATCACCCGCTGCTGCGCCCGGCCGTTGGGCGCGGTGAGCCCGTTGGACGCGCCGTCCTGGTTCACGGCGCTGCCCCGGATCACGGCGAGCACCCGGTGGCCCGCCCGCTGCGCGTCGGAGAGCCGTTCGAGCAGCAGCACCCCCGCGCCCTCGCCGAAGGCGGTGCCGTCCGCCGCGCCGGCGAAGGCCTTCACCCGGCCGTCCGGGGCGAGGCCCCGGTGCCTGCTGAAGGTGATCATGTCGTCCGGGGTGGACATCACCGTGACCCCGCCCGCGAGCGCGAGCCGCGACTCACCGGAGCGCAGGGAGCCGCAGGCCAGGTGGAGGGCGACCAGGGACGCGGAGCAGGCCGTGTCGACGGTGACGGCGGGGCCGTGCAGACCGAGGGTGTAGGCCACCCGGCCGGACATCACGCTGCCCGAGGTGGCGAAGCCGAGATGGCCCTCGTACTCGGACCCGGGCGCGGCGAGTGTGCTGTACGTCTGTCCCTTGGTGCCGACGAAGACGCCGGTCTCCGAGCCGGCCAGGCCGGTCGGGTCGAGGCCCGCCCGTTCGAAGGCCTCCCAGGCGATCTCCAGCATCAGCCGCTGCTGCGGGTCCATCGCGGTCGCCTCGCGCGGGGCTATGCCGAAGAATCCGGCGTCGAACGCGGACGGGTCGGTCAGGAAGCCGCCGCGCGAGACGTAGCTGGTGCCGGGGTGGTCGGGGTCGGGGTCGAACAGGGTGTCGAGTGCCCAGCCCCGGTCGGCGGGGAAGTCCGAGGTGGTGTCCCGGCCTGCGGCGACGAGGTCCCACAGCTGCTCGGGTGACTCCACCCCGCCGGGGAAGCGGCAGGCCATGCCGATGATGGCGATCGGCTCGGCGCCGTCCGGGCCGGGCCCCGCGGGGGCCGTACGCCCGTCCGGGAACGCTTCGGCGGCCGTGGAGCTGTCCGATGGCCCCGTCAGCTCGGCGACCAGCCGGTCCGCGAACGCGGCGGGCGTCGGGTGGTCGAACACCGCCGTCGCCGGGAGCCGCAGCCCGACCAGCGCGCACAGCCGCCGCCCGACCGCCACGACGGCGAGGGAGCCGAGGCCGAGGTCCACGAACGGCCGTGTGGGCGCGACCCGTTCGGCTTCGACGCCGAGCGTGAGCGCCACCTCGGCGCGGACCAGGTCCAGCACCGTCCGGGCCCGCTCGGCCGCCGTGAGCGCCGCGAGCCGGCCCGCCCACTCGCCCTGGTCGGGCTCGGCCCCGAGGCTCCCGTGCTCCCCGGGCCCGCCGGTGGACGCCGTACCGAGCAACCGGGGGTCCGCGTCCGCCAGCAGGTGCCGGGTGACCTTGCCGGACGCGGTGCGCGGAACGTGCTCGACGGCGTACACCTTCTCCGGCACCTTGAAGAAGGACAGCCGCGTCCGGCAGTGCTCGAACAGCGCCTGGACGTCGACGCCTTCGGGACCGGGCACCACGTACGCGACGGGCACCTCGCCGAGCACCTCGTGGGGCTCCCCGCCCACCGCCGCGTCGGCCACGCCCGGCGCCGTACGCACCACGTCCTCGATCTCCACGGGGTGGATGTTCTCGCCGCCCCGGATGATCAGCTCCTTGAGACGGCCGGTCAGGGTCACCTGCCCGAGGGCGTCCCGGCGGGCCAGGTCGCCCGTGCGGTACCAGCCGTCCCGCAGCACCTGCGCCGTGGCGTCGGGCTGCCCGTGGTAGCCCAGCATCAGGTTGGGGCCGCTGACCCAGACCTCGCCCTGCTCGCCGTCGGGCACCTCGGCACCGGAACCGTCGTCCACCAGTCGGATGGCCACCCCCGGGACGGGCGGCCCGGCCGCCCCGGCGACCCGGTCGCCCGTCGGCCGGTTCGAGGTGATCGCGCCGGTCTCGGTCGATCCGTACTGGTCCACCAGCGGGACCCCGAACGCCTCCTCGAAACGGCTGCCGAGGGAGGCGCCGCTGGCCGAACCGGCGACGAACCCGAGCCGCAGCGACGGCAGCCGGGTGTGCTCCTGGCGGGCACGGTCCAGCAGGTAGTGGTACGTCGTCGGCACCCCGGCGAGGAAGGTCACCCCGTCCTCGCGCAGGGCGTCCAGCACCTCGGAAGGGGCGAAGCCGCTCATCAGCCGGGCGCCGGCGCCCACGGCCACGACCGCCATGACGCACAGGTTCTGGCCCAGGCCGTGGAACAGCGGCATCGGCCACAGCAGTCGGTCGTCCTGCGTCATCCCGAGCACGCCCACGTGGCAGGACTCCA
Organism: Kitasatospora sp. NPDC127121; assembly: GCF_042677305.1. Taxonomy (NCBI): domain Bacteria; kingdom Bacillati; phylum Actinomycetota; class Actinomycetes; order Kitasatosporales; family Streptomycetaceae; genus Kitasatospora; species Kitasatospora sp. NPDC127121. Next base: position 63,070 of record NZ_JBHXTQ010000020.1, read on the forward strand.
CCAGCCACAGCGAGCTGCGCAGGGAGTAGAGCACCCCCTTGGGGCGGCCGGTGGTGCCCGAGGTGTAGAGCATCCAGGCCGGAGCGTCGAGCGGGCTCTCCTCGGGCGCCGGCCCGTCGTACGGGGTGGCCGCGAGCGTCTCGTACGCGGTGATGTCGTACCCGGTGATGTCCGAGGTGGTGCCGTACCCGGTGGTGTCGGAAGCAGTGGCGCCGGGGGAGTCGCCGGTGAGCACGATCGAGGGCCGGGACGGGCCGGAGGCGGCCACCGCGCGCAGCAGCACGTCGAGCCGCGCCGGGTCGCACAGCACCACCGACGCCCCGGAGTCCCGCAGGAAGTGGACCAGTTCGGCCTCGGACGCCTGCGGATTCAGCGGCACGGTGATGCCGCCCGCCCGGATGACGGCGAGGCAGCTCTCCACCATCTCGACGCTGTTGCCCATGAGGACGGCGGCGCGGCCGCCGTTCTCCAGTCCCAGCGCGGCGAGCCGGCCGGCGAGCCGAGAGGTCCGCAGATCCAGTTCCCGGTAGCCGACGCCCCGCCGGGCGTCGGCGAAGGCCACCTTGTCCCCGATCCGGGCGGCGTGTCCGCCGAGCAGTTCGGACAGCGGACGGATCAGCGAAGGGGTCGTGTCAGGAGCCATGTCATCGCACCTCTCGGCTCTGTGTTCAGCGCTTGGTAGACGGTTGCGGTCGTGCCGTCAGCGGACGGCCAGCACGGTCCTGGTCGGGCAGGAGAACTCCAGGGAGCCGTCCGGCCCCGCGAGCACCCGCAGCGCCTCGCGCGCCTCGTCGGTCGCTTCGGCCACCCGCTCCGCGGGCACCAGGTCCCACTGCACGCGGGTGGTCACGGTCCTGGTCCACGCCAGGTAGTCGTCGATGGTCTCGAAGCGGGAGTCCGCCGGGACGTGGCGGATCCGTACATCGCTGAAGCCGGCGGTGAGGAAGGCGGCGGCCGTGGACTCCTCACCGGCCAGCGGGCCGCCGAGGCCCAGGACCACCTGCCACGGGTCGTCCACACCCTCGGGGAGGTACTTGGCGAGCACCCCGGAGAGGATCTCGGCGGACTCCCAGCCGGCGGCCAGCCTGCCGTTCTCGGTGGGGAAGGTGGTCGCGGCGAACCTGCCGCCGGGGCGCAGCGCCGCGGCGGCGCAGGACAGGGCCTTCTCCGCCTCGGGCAGCAGGAACAGGACCATCCCGGCGCTCGCCGCGTCGAACGGCTCGGCGAAGGCGAAGTCCTGGGCGTTGCCCAGCTCCGCGCGGGCCCGGCCGGCGACCCCGCGGGCCGTGATGTCGGCCGTGCAGGCGTCGACCATGCCCTGGGCCTGGTCGATGCCGAGCACGAAGCCCTCCGGGCCCACCGCGTGGGCGATCGGGAACAGGCAGGCGCCGCGCCCGCAGCCGATGTCGAGCACCCGCTCGCCCGGCGAGAGCTCCAGGGTGTCGGCGATCATCTTCCCCAGCGGGTGGAAGATCATCTGACCTGCGGAATCGTACTGCTCGGCGGCCTTGTCGTAAGCGTCCCTCACCAGTGAGGTGATGCGGAGGTCCTCGGTCATGACGCGCTCTCTTCCTGTTGTTCCGGGGTCGGCGGATTGTCGGATGTCACCGGCCGCACGATGCAGCCGAGACGGAATTCGGCACAATGCGTTTCGTCCGCGACGCGCCACCACAGCTGGTCCGGGGTGGGCAGCATTTCGGACACGACGACTTCCCCTCCGGGAAGTCGCGCGATATCGATCACCGACAGCGGATCGGCGAAATCGACGTACAGCGGCTTTGGTTCGGCCGGATGCTTCACGTAGACGTGGCGTGGAATTCCCTGGGCGGCCCGCAGCCGCTGCACGGACAACCACTGGGCGACGGTGTCCGCGGCCTTCTCCGGAGCTCTTTCCGGAATGCTCAGCCGCCAGCGGGCACGCTGGACCACGACACCGTCCACCACGATCCTGGGGGTGTACGCGCCGAGGTCGACCGGCACCGGGACCAGCGCGGGCCTGGACACCGCGCGGTGCAGCGTCGACGACAGGTCGCCGGGGTAGAGCAGCCGCCGCCGGCCGCCCACCACCACCGCGTCGGCCGAAGCGGGCACGACGGCGTCCGCGATCGGCACCACGTCGGCCCGGTCCTTGCCCGAGAGGCCGCTCAGTTCGATGGCGGCACCGGGGAGTTCGGGGGTCACATGGGCGCTGCGCCGGCGCGAGACGATGGTCGCGGCGGTCCCGGGCGGCAAGGCTCGCGCCACTCGCTCGGTGAAGCCGCCCCACAGCCCGTCCGGGTCGCTGTGCAGCGGACGCTCCAGCCCCCCGAAGATCGAGCTGCAGTCGTCGTGCAGCTCCGAGAGCACCCAGTCGGCGGTGGCCGGGTCGGGGCCCGCCACCATCAGGTCGGGGCTCGGCAGGCACGCGTCGTCGGGGCCGTACGTCACGGTGTCCCACAGCGGCGCCAGCGCCTCGGCCAGTTCGCTGCCGCTCAGCTCCACGACCGGGGGGCGGCCGTCGGCCGTTCCCGCGGCCTCCACGGCCCGCCCGACCAGTCGGCGCAGCACCGCGTCCAGCCCGTCGCGGCGCGGTGAACGAGCGGGTATCTCCCGTGCGGCCAGTGCGGCGAGCGGCACCGGGGCGCCCCCCAGTTCGGCGCGCAGGGCGTCGCGGGCGTCCTCCCTGGCCAGCAGCGCCGCGAGGAACACCAGCGGGAACACCGCCTCGGTGACCTCCCGGATGCGCTCCACGACCGGCGCCCCGAAGCCGACCCGCTCGCTCAGTGGACTCGACCTGTCCTCGTGGAACAGCTCGCGGTCGGCGTAGTGCCGTCCGCTGTCCTGCGAGACCCGCCCGCCGTCCGCCGCGCGGGCCGCCCGCACGGCGAGGAGGTGCGCCGCCCGCTCGGGCCAGGGCGCCCGCGCGTACGTGTCGCGGACCTCCGCCAGGTTCACCGCCGTGTCCGTGGGGTGCTCGGCCGCGAGCCTGGTCAGCGCGTGCAGTTCGGTCGCTGGCAGCCGCCAGGGGGAGACGACCAGCGCCGGCCCGAGTGCCTTCACCAGCCCGGCGGCGTACGCGTCGTCCGCCCCCGCCCGATGCGGCGGCGGCACGGGACCGGCGGCGCTGACGAGCGAGTCGAGCCGGCTCCCCGGCGCCGCGGCGGCGGCACTCCACAGCGCCAGCGCGGGCCCCGCGACCTTGAACCTGCGCCCGTCCACGGCCCGTTCCAGCACCGGGGACGAGCCGGGCCGGCGGAACAGCGGACTGGGCCACACGCGCTGCCGCGTCAACGGCACCTCGCGGGCGGCCTGCTCCCGCAGCTCCTCCACCAGCCAGGCGCTCGCCTCCACCACGACCCTCTCGCGGCCGGGCGCGCCGACCAGCAGGGTCTCCTCCTGCTCCGGCACCAGACGGCCGAACAGCACCGGGCCGAAGAACGAGACGGTCTCGCACTTGGTGGCGAACCGGCGTAGATAGCGGTGCAGGGTGTCGACCCGGCGACGCAGGCTCTGCGGCAGGGCGCCGCCCTCGTCCCGCGCCTGCGCCCAGCCCGGGTGCGTCAGCGGCCGCGTCTCCAGGGCGGTGTGGTGGAACGAGGGGTTCGACACGAACACGGCGTGCCCGAAGTCGTCGCGGCCGGCGGCCCGTGCGGTGTGCAGCCGGGCCCGCAGCAGGGCCGCCTCCAGTTCGGCTCCGGCCGCGGCCAGCCGTTCGTCGAGCGCGGCGACCAGGGCGTTCCAGCGGGGCGCCCAGTCCGGCGCGCCGGTCGCCGCGAGGACCGCTGCGCACCGCTCGTCCAGGGGCGCGCCGTCGTCCACCAGCCGGCGGCAGCTCTGGAGGGCCCGCAGCGACCGCTGGCGCGGTTCGACCGTCCGTACGGCCTTGCGCAGCCCCGGCCACAGCGCGTCCAGGAAGTGCGCACGTTCGGCGGCGACCGCCTGCTCCGCCGCGAGCACCCCGGCGGCGGTGCCGAGCAGTTCCTCGGACGCGAGCCCGTCCAGGAGCCCGGAGGGGAAGCCGGTCGCGCGCAGCAGCGACCAGGGCATCATCTCGACCGAGAGTTCCCCGTCACCCGCCCGCACGTTCCAGGTCAGTGACGCTGTCAGTGGATCTTTCAGCGAATCTGTCAGTGAATCTGTCGGTGACGCCATGTCAATTCTCCAGACTGGTCTCGCTTTTCGTCGGAGACTCCGGTAGGAAGGAAAAGGCCAGGGAATTGTCCGGCCATCCGGCCGACGGAGATCCCGGTCATGCGGAGGGGAAAGAGAAGATGCGAATCTCGTCTCGGATCATGCGCGGTTGTCGCGAAAGCGTCGAACGCGCCGAACACGAACTGATCGCGCTGTCCAGGAGTATTCACGCCGAGCCGGAGACCGCGTTCAAGGAGCACCGCAGCGCCGCCAAGGTGAGCGGCCTGCTGCGGGACGAGGGATTCGAGGTGGTGCCCGGCGCCGGCGGCCTGGACACCGCGTTCACCGCCCGCTACGGCAGCGGCCCGCTCACGGTCGGGCTGTGCGCGGAGTACGACGCGCTGCCGGGCCTCGGCCACGCCTGCGGCCACAACATCATCGCCGCCTCGTCGGTGGGCGCGGCCCTGGCGCTGAGGGACGTGGCCGACGACCTCGGCATCACCGTCATGGTGCTGGGCACCCCGGCCGAGGAGGAGGGCGGCGGCAAGATCGCCATGCTGGAGGCCGGCGTCTTCGACGAGGTGTCGATGGCGATGCTCGTCCACCCGGCCCCCGAGGACAACTGCGCTCCCCGCCCCCTCGCCCTGGTCGAGCTCGAAGTCCGCTACACCGGACGGGAGTCGCACTCCGCACTCGCCCCGCACCTGGGCGTCAACGCCGCCGACGCCCTGACCGTGGCGGAGGTCGCCGTCGGCGTGGGCCGCCAGCACTTCGAGCCGCGGCAGCAGGTGCACGGCATCGTGACCCGGGGCGGCGAGGTGCCCAACGTGGTCCCCGCGCACACCAGCGCCCTGTACAACCTGCGGGCCGGCGACATGGAGTCCCTGGGGCGCCTCGAAGCACGCGTCAGGGCCTGCTTCGAGGGCGGCGCCGTCGCCACCGGCTGCACCCACGAGGTCCGCTCGACACCCGCGTACGCCGAACTGGCCCACGATCCGTTCCTGGTGGCGGCCTACCGGGCGGCGGCGACCGAACTGGGCCGCCCCCTGGTGTCCCCGGAGGAGGAGCGCGCGATGCCCACCGGCAGCACCGACATGGGCAACGTCAGCCGGGTCCTGCCCAGCGTGCACCCCAGCATCGGCATCGACAGCGGCGGCGCGGTCAACCACCAGCCGGAGTTCGCCCGGGCCTGCGTGGCCCCGGCCGCCGACCGGGCGCTGCTCCAGGCGTCCGTCGCACTGGCCTGGACGGCGGTGCAGGCCGCCGAGGACGACCAGGCCCGGGAGCGGCTGCTCACGGCCCACGCGGCTCGTCGCGACGCGGGCCGCACTGCTCGTCGGGACGCGGGCCGCACGGCCGGCTGACCGCCGCCGGCCGGGCCTGCCCGGCCGGGCAGGCCCGGACGCCCCGGCCGCGGCGGTGCTGCGGCCGGGGCCGCCCGGTGCCCCCGCGGGTGCGGGGCGTGCGGGGGTCACGGAAGCCGCACCACCGTCTCGCCCTCGGCGGTGTCGATGTGCACCGCCGAGATGCGGGGGCCGGCCGCGGGGTCGACCAGGACGTCGAGCGCGGCGAGTCCGGGCCACCGGTCCGCCCAAGCCCGCTCCGGCTCCCGCGCCGGGCCCGTCTCAAGGCGCCGCAGCGCCTTCGGGCACACCCGGTGCCCAGCGGCCTTGAGATCGCCCGGCACCCGTGCCGCGCGCGCCTGCGGGTCGCTGTAGCTCAGGAAGAACGGCAGCACCCGGCTGCGCCACGACAGGTCGAACGCCGCCTCCGCCCACGGCACGCTCCCTCCGTCGGCCCGGACGGACTCGCCGCGGAAGAGGTCCGGATCCGCTCCGGTGACCGTCTCCACCGCGCGTGCGGTGGACTCGATGTCGTCGGTCAGCGCCGCCCAGTTGAGGAAGTCCGGCCCGTCCGCCGTCCGTTCCAGGAACAGCCGGCCGAAGTCCTCGCCCGCCAGCCGCCGTTCGTCGTGGGTGACGAGCAGCTCCAGGTACTGCACGTCGGGCGTGTCGAAGGGCACCACCCAGCTCGCCGTGCCGTCCGGGTTGGGGCTGCCGTCGGTGATGCCGAACCCGTACTCGTCCCACAGCAGTTCGCGCAGCGGCTCGATGGTCCGCGCGCCGAGGATCACATGGTCGATGCGCATCAGGAGGCACCGCCCAGGGCGTGCGAGGGGCACATGCTGTACGGCAGGGCCTCCCAGTCGTCGCCGACCAGGCCGGCCGCCATGCCCTTGCCGGTGGCGCGCGCCGAGAGCAGCCCGTGCCCGGCGTGGCCGGCCGACAGGAAGATCCGCTCGTGGCCGGGCAGCGCGCCCGCCAGCGGCCGTCCGGTGCCGGACACCGGGCGCAGTCCGGCGCGGAGCTCCACGGGCACCGAGTCCGCGAGCCCCGGCATGACGGTCGTGGCGAACCGCAGCAGGTTGGCGATGCCCTGGGTGGTCACGTGCTCGGCGAAGCCCGTGTCCTCCTCCGTCGCACCGACGATCACGTCGTCACCGACCCCGGGCGCGAGGTAGTAGGCGGAGGACAGGATGCAGTTCAGCTCCTCGTCGGTCCGCAGCACGGCCATCTGCCCGCGCTGCGGCCGGACTCCGGTCGCCTCGGCCAGGCCCTTGCCCGAGCTCCAGGCGCCGGCGGTGATCACCACCCGGTCCGCGCGGAGCGTCCCGTCCGAGGTCACCACCGAGACGGCCGCGCCCTCCTCGCGCACCTCCCGGACCGTGACGCCCTGTTGCCAGTCGACGCCCCGGGCCAGGCACCGGCGCCGTACGGCGTCCAGGTAGCGGCGGCCGTCGATCATCAGCCCGTCCGGGTCGAGGAGGTAGCGCCTACTGGTCGGCAGCTTGAGCCCGGGCGCGGCCTGCGCGAGGGCGTCGCCCTCCACCCAGTCGCCGACGCCGAGCCCGCTCAGCACGTCGCCGTGGGCCTCGACGTCCGTCTCGCGCAGGGCGCGCAGGATGGGCCTGGCCACGCTGAACGCGCCGTACTCCGGTTCCAGCCGGGCGACGTCGGCGTCCAGGTCCCGCTTGGCGGTGCGCAGCCAGTCGTAGAACTCCCGGTCGGTGAGGTAGCGCAGCGAGGGGACCGCCACCCCCGCCGCGCGGTTGGTCGAGTGCCCGGGTTCGGCGCCGGAGTCGAGGACCCGGACGGACGCCCCGCTGTCGCTCAACTCCTCGGCGAGGCAGGCGCCGACGATCCCTCCGCCGATGAGCGTGAAGTCAGGGGGTGATGACGGTGACGACGGCATGTCCTGCACCTTCCATTTCGGCCGCGCCGGCGAGTACCAGCGAGCGGGTGGTCACGTCGCTGTCGCTGTGGACAGCCATGGGTGGGCCGGCCAGGCCGCGGGCCTGGCGCAGCAGATGGACGGGTTTGCCCCGCAGGGCGAGGCGGAACCAGCCGCCGGGCCGGTTCGCGACCCTGGCCAGGCACTGGAGCCGGACGGTGCCGTCGCCGTGGTAGCGCTGGAGGCCTTCCACGCACCAGACGAGTTCCACCGCGTCCGGGGGCACCTCGGCCAGGGGCCCGCCGAGTTCGAGCCGGGCCAGCGGCGGCGGGCCGAACCCGCCGGTGTCGTGGTCCCACACGGCCCGGCCGAGCGCGATGCCCTCGGCGAGCGGGGGCGGCGGGCAGATCCGGCCGCCGTCGACCAGGACGGTGGGCAGCGCCGGGTCGCCCCGGTCGTCCAGCCCCGACCCGGGCGGCGCCGACCCGTCCAGCGCCGACCCGGGCGGCGCCGACGGCAGGTCGGTCAGGGTCAGCTGCGGCAGGATGCGCCGCCCCGCCAGCCGGGCGGCGGTCGCGCGACCCCCGCGCGAGGTCAGCGAGAAGGCCGCACCGGCCACCAGCACCGACGCCGCGGACGGCCGCAGCAGCAGCGGCCGCTCGCGCCAGTCGTCCGGCGGGTCGGCCGGTACGAACGGCTCCGAGAGCGCCCCGAGTTCGTCCCAGGGCAGCGCCTCCACGAGCCCGGCCGGATCCCCCGGGCCGCTGGTGCCGAGCAGTACGGGACCGCCGGGGGTCTCGACGCGGGCCAGCAACTCGGCCCGCCGGGACACCGGCAGGCCGTCGCCGTCACGCCACTCGTGGATCTGCGCCACCGCGCTCTGGAGCCCGGCGACGGCCGACGCCGTCCGTTCGGCCGCCTCGGTGAGCAGCAGCCCGGTCTCCTTGCCCGCGTCCTGGTCCGCCGATCCGGCGACCCGCCGGGAGCCGGTGACCCGGCCCGTCGCGTCCCGTTCGAGGCGCAGGGTGTCGAGCGAGACGGTCAGCCGCGGCGCGCCGCGGGTGGGCGTGACGATTCCGGAGGCACGGATCCTGGTCTCAGCCACGGGCCACCGCCCGCAGCCCGACGAGCCCGGCCGGCAGCCGGAACCCGGCGTTCGCGAACGACACCGGCACCGGGTACTGCCCCAGCTTCCCGCAGCCCCCGGTGGCCCGCAGGTAGGCGGCGACCCGGTGCTCGTAGGGCCGCAGACCCGCGAGCACCCGCGCTCCGTCACCGGTCACCGTCAGCGGGCCCAGCCGGGCGGTGCTGCCGTCGACGCGGTGCAGCAAGGAGAACGGGGCGTGGAAGACGAAGGCGCCCGAGGCGATGTTCATCATGTCCAGCCGCAGCCCGTACGGGGCGATCCAGTCGCCCGAGGGCGGCTCCGGCTCGGCCGCGGGCTCGATCAGGGCCACGGTGTGGGTCATCCGGGGGATCGCCGGGTGCCGGTAGCTCTGTTTGCGCCCATGGCCCGTGCCGGGGCCGCCGCCGAGCAGGGCGGCGAGCGCCCGGTCGGTCATCGGCGGCCCCACCGTGCCCCGGTCGATCAGCCGCAGGGTGCGGCACGGGGTGCCCTCGTCGTCGAACGGACTGCGGTAGCCCGGCCCGTCGTGCGCACCGCCGTCGAGCACCGACAGCCACGCGGGTGCGACCGGCCGCCCGGCGCGCGCCCCGAGGTAGCTCGTTCCGGACGCGACCACGTCGGCCTCCATCGGGTGTCCGACGATCTCGTGGAAGAACGCCCCGGCGAGGCCGGGCAGCAGCACGAGGTCGGCGCCGTCCGGGAGTTCGGCGGCGAGCGGCAGTGCGAGGCGTTCGCGCACCGCCTCGGCCGTCCGCACGGCCGCGTCCCGCAGCCCGCCCGGGTCGGAGCCCGCAGGAGCGCACAGCAGCGACCGGGAGTGGACGGTGCCGTCGTCACCGGTCAGCCTGGTCTCCAGGGTCGTGACGATCCGCTCGGTGGTGGCGACGCGGTCCGCGCCGCCGGCGGCGACGTGCTGCTGGGCCACCCCCAGGGTCAGCTCCGCGCCGGTCTCGGCGGCGATCCCGGCGAGCTCGGCGCGCAGCTCGGGGGTCAGCTCGAACAGCGGCCGTTCCTGCACCTCGCGCAGCGCGTCGGCGGCCTCCGGGGCCGCCCCGGCGGCGCCCGAGGCCAGTAGGTCGTCGCCGTCGGCGAAGCGGTGCTCGGTGAAGCCCCGGTCGAGGTGCCGTTCGACGCTCATTCCGCGCACCGAGGTCCGCTCGGTGGAGACGGTGCCGTCCGGGAGCACGTCGGCCCGCATCCGCAGCGAGTGCTCGGCGAAGAGCGTGGTGTGCGTCATCGCGTGCTGCTCCCTTCGCTGTTGGTGCCGCTGTCGGTGCCGCAGCTGCCGATGATCTGCATCCGCAGCTCGCTGGTGTAGCGCCGGCCCTCGCCGTCGCGCAGCCACAGCTCGTCCGGCCCCGGCGCCATCCGCTCCACGCCCAACTGCTCGGCGCCGCGCGCCACATGGCTGATCAGGTCCGCCGCGAGCGGTGAGGCCAGGTCGATTAGGTACGGCTTGCGCTCATGGGCGCTGCGGCAGAAGACGAACCGCGTTCCGGTGTCCCGGGCCAGCCTGCGCAGCGCGAGGAACCGCGCTTCGGGTTCCGGTGCCGCGAGCGCCGCGGTGGGCACCTGCCACCGGGACCGCTGCAGGACGACCGATCCCAGGGCCACTTCGGGCTGTGCGTCCTCGGTGGTGAAGGTGGGGTGGAGCACCTGCGGATGCGAAAGGGCGGCGATCGGGGCGTACTTGACGAAGTCGCTCAGCGGGACGTACGCGCTGACCGCCTTGCCGTCCGGATCGTGCAGGGTGACGTCGTGCGGCCCGATGCGGACGGTGAGGTCCTCCGGCTTCAGCAGCTCCGGCTGGTCGTGGTCGGTCCAGGTCAGCGGGCGCATCGCGACCTCACGGCCGGGGAAGCGGTAGTAGCCCTTGTTGCGGCGCCCGAAGTCGAGGCCGACGACCGTGCCGTCCTGCGCGGCCGTCCAGGCGGCAGCGTCCGCGCCGAGCCGGTCCGGATCCGGGTGCATCGTGCCCAGCCAGCTGCGCACCAGCAGGTGGTGGTGGGCGCGGGAGAGGACGAGCGGGGCGTCCGCGCCGAGCCCGGCGGCGTCCGGCGCCGCGGGGCACAGGTCGATGACCGCGTACCGGTCGCCGTCCAGCGCCCCGGCCTCCTCGGTCAGCCGCTCGACCTCGGCCCGCCAGTCGGCGCCGGGGTAGACGGGTGCGTGGGCCGCCTGGAAGGTGCTGGTCGAGTCGGACCGGCTCGCGGCCGCTCGGGTCGCGTACGCGAGGAGGTCCAACTCCGTGGCCGGTGCCCCGGCTGGGCTCGTTTCTCCTGCGGTCCCGTCCGTGAAGGCGTCGCGCACTGCGGCCGCCGCGGCGCGCTGGGCGGCCTGCCCGTGCGCGGTGCACACCTCCAGCACGGGGGCGAGCTGCCGCTCCCAGTCGCCGACCAGCCCGGCTCCGAGGGTCAGCGCGAAGGGCGACGCGCACTCCTCGAAGAACACGGCGCGGTCGGCGTACGCCGCACCGGCGCCCCGCCTGGCCGGCCTGCCGGTGAACTCGGTGAACCGCTCCTCCAGGGCGGCGACGGCGGCCGCCTTGCGGTCCAGCGGCGCCTGCGCCAACTCTCCGATGAGGGAGGCGAGTTCGGCCACCCGGTCGAGCCACAGCTCGCGGGCCGGTGAGGCGGGCAGCGCGGAGAGCTGGTCCCGCAGCGTCGCGAGGGGCTCCAGGTCGTAGTCGCCGCCGCCGAGGCCGATGGTGACGGCTTCCTCGGCCACCAGCCGCATCAGCGTCCTGGCCACGTCGCGGGCCGGCTGCCCGGCGGCGCGCACCACGTCGCGGAACACCGTTCCGTCCGCGGCCACGAGCGGCAGCAGCGGCTCCCGCGCCGCGTCACCCCGTCCGGTGGAGTGGAACGCGAGATGCGGAAGGACCCTGGGGTCCCGGGCGATCGCCGTGGCCAGCGCACGCGCCGCCCAGTGCGAGAAGAACACCCGGCGGACGCGGGGCACGTCGTCGCGCAGCACGGCACCCTCGCCCTCGCCCACCGTGCCGTACGCCATGGGCCCGAAGAAGCTCACCGTCTCGTTCTTCGCGCAGAACCGCTGCACGTACGTGAACATCTGCCGGCGCACCCGGCGCCAGCGCGAGGTCAGCGGGCCTTCGTACGCCAGCAGCGGGAGCAGCATGTTGCGGTACGCGTCCGGGTTGGACAGGAACACGGCCTCGGAGACCCCCGGATCCGCCAGCAGGTCCCGCAGCCGCTTTCCGGCCTCGTCGTCGGCCTGCCGGCAGGCGAGCGCGTAGCGTTCCCAGGCGTCGGCCCAGGCGCTCACCGCCCGGCTCCACTGCGGCCCGCCGGACGACGCCGGCAGCTGCCGCGCCCGTCCGCGCAGCACGTCGGAGCGCAGCGACTCGGCGCGGGGCCCGCTGAACTGCGTCTCCACCAACTCCAGGACGGTCCGTTCGCGGTCGAGCAGCTCGTCCGCGAGTTCCAGCAGGGAGTGGGGCGCGCCCAGCTCCTCCAGCCAGTCGAACGGCATTCCCGCATGGCGCAGGATGAACTCCCGCCCGATGCGCCACTGTCGGCTCACTGGCTCCTCCGCATCACACCGGCCTGGACCAGCCGGTCGGTCAGTTTCCTTCGGGCACCGTCGCTGATCCGGTCCAGGACGGCGGTGTCGCCGGACGAGAGCCGCTCCACGACCGGCGTCAGCTTCGGATGCAGCCGGAACGCGCTGCCCGTCCGCAGGTTCACCACGAATGAACCCGGGCCCTGGCCGTCCGGGCCGGGCCCCTCCCCGGCGACGGCGGCGGCCGACGGCTCCCACACCGTCGTCCCGTCCGGTGCGGCGAGCACGCAGCAGGCGAACCGGCCGGGGAACAGGTCGGCCACGGCGCCGAGTTCGGCGTTGAGTGCGCCGATCGCCGCGGTGCGCGCCGTTTCGTCGAGTGTCCCGGGCCCGCTGAACCGGTCCCAGCGGGGCAGGTCGTTGCCCGGGGTCGTGTGCCGGATCAGCGGCACGCCGCCCCAGGCCTGCGGTGCCGCGCCGCCCCGGGCCGTCGGCAGCCGGAACGGGCTGAGCCCCGCGAGCCGGGGCCCCGGCCCGGACAGCAGGCTCCGCGCCGTGCCGGCCGTCTCCTCGGCACTCACCCCGGGCGCCCCGACGAGCAGTTCGACCCGGAGCAGGGCCCCGTCCACCGCGTCCAGGACGGTCCGCAGATCGGTACGGCGGCCGTCCGCCCCCGTCACCTCGGCCCAGGACTCCAGCCGTGCCACGGTCAGCGCCGCGCCCCGGCACTCGCGCCACGCCTCGGCGGGCAGCGCCGCCGCCTCGTCCGGGGCCAGCCAGCCCGCCCAGGGGGCGCCGGCCGGCCAGTCGGCCGCGCGGCGGACCCAGCGGACCGGCGTGCCGTCCCCCGACCACTCCTTGCCCAGCCGCCAGGCCGGCGCCCAGTCGTCGAAGCCCGCTGCCGCCGAGAACGGGGCGAGCGCGCGCAGCGCCTCCCGGTGCGCGGTGGCGAAACGCCCGCACAGCACGACCCGTGCGGGGCCGAGCGCCTCCAGGAGCACTGCGGCCGCCGGGAGTTGCTGGTCGGTCTCGATCACCAGGTGCACCCGCCCGTCCGGGGCCGCCGCACGCGTCCACCGCGCCTCGGGCCCCAGCAGCTCGGTCCGCTGCGCGGCCAGCACCACATCGGCCCCGCACTCGGTGGTGCCGCCGACGAGTTCCACGTCGTCCGCGGCCAGCCGCAGGGCCGGATCGGCCTCGCCCGCCAGCCGTAGCGCCATGCCCATGGCCCGCAGCCGGCCCGCGGCCTGGCCGCCCCGCGCGGTGACCAGTGCGGCGGCCCGCGCGAACAGCGCCCTGGTCCGGTTCTCCGTGGGGTCGGCCCCGCCGCGCCTGCCGAGGTCGTAGTCGTCGGCCAGCGCGGCGAGTGCCCCGGTGTCCGCGAGGCGTGCGACGAAGTGCGCGTTCACGTCGATCAGTTGGTCGTCCGGCCCGAGCTCCGGTTCCAGACTCGGATCGAACAGGGGAGGGAGCACCACCCGGCGCGTCACCGCTCACCACCGCCCCGCAGATACACACAGCGCAGCTCGGAGGCGAAGCGCAGCTCCCCGTCCCGCAGCCAGGCGTCCTCGGGTGCGGGCAGCGTCTCGGACAGCAGGAGCTGTTCCGCCGTGCCCGCCAGCCGGGCCATGCCCTTGAGGAGTTCGGGGCTCGCGGTGTCCACGTACACCGGTTTGCGTTCGGCCGGTGACTTCGCGAAGAAGCGGTCGGGCAGGCCCCGTTCCCGGAGCAGCCGGGCCGTGGCGAGCAGCCGCTCGGCGTCGCGCTGGCTGCCGTGCGCCTCCAGCAGCGCCGCGCTCGGCAGCGCCCAACGGCGCCGCGAGAACACCACGTTGCCCCAGCGCAGCCGCGGCACGTGCGGCAGGTCCGGCAGCACCGGGCGGCGGATCCGGGGCAGTGCCAGCGCGGTGTGCACGGCGGTGTCGAGCTCGCCGTTGTGGAACAGCAGGCTCCGGCCGGGGTGGGTGTCGCCGCGCAGGACGACCCGTTCGCCGTCGCTCTCCAGCCACAGCTGGTCCAGGCCGATCCGCTCCCGGTCCGGGCCGGCGATGCCGCCCAGTTCGAGCACCACCCCGGGGAACTCCAGCGGCGGCAGCCCGGTCGTACGACGGGAGATCACATTGACGGCCACCTGGTCGCCCAGGGCCCTGCGCACCCCGGCGTCCCGCTCGGCGAGCAGCGCCGCGGCGTCCGGATGGAACTGCAGCGCCCACGGGGTGAGCAGCGCCGCGTCGTGGATGTCGCCGAGTATGAGCGGGGTCACCCCCGGCTGGTATCCGGCCAGGTCGGGAGCCGCGATCAGGACGTCGATGGAGCACAGCACCGGGGCGGCGGGCGGTGGCGGTGCGGCTAGGTCCTGTCCGGTCGATCTTGGTGGATCAGCCCGCGGCGTTGGGCGCCCGGCTGGGCGTGCGCCCGGATCGTCCTCGTACTGGGCCGTACTTGGGCGATTCGGGCGTGCGTCCAGGCGGGATGCCCGGCGTCGCGGGCCCGCCAAGATCGGCCGGACAGGGCCTAGCAGCCCCGCCACGTCGAGTTCGGCCCGGTCCGCGCCTTCGGCCCCGATTACTCGGCTCAGTTCGGCGCCGAGCTCTCCGCCCGGCTCGATGGCGAGGTCCGCGCACTCCCGCAGCGCCCGCAGCAGCGGGATGCGTCCCGCTCCCAGCCGGGCCGCGACCGCCCGGTTGGTGCGTACGCGGGTCGCCTCGGCCTCGTGGGCCAGCAGGTCGAGCACCGGCGCGACGGCGTCGCACATGTCGCGGGCCAGCGGTCCGCGGACCTCCAGCCGGGCCGTGCCGACGGCGGCCTCGTGGATGATGACCCGGTCGTTGTAGAAGCGGCCGCGTTCCGCCGAGCGGTCGGCGACGGGCAGCAGCGCCTCCAGTTCGGCCTGGACGGTCAGCTTCTGCTCGGGCGGCGCCGACGGGTAGCCGTCGAGCAGTTCGAGCACCTTCACCAGCAGGGCCCGCACCCCGGCCGCGCGGGCGGCCGTCTCGGTGTCCGAGGCGTCGATGCGTTCCAGGGTCCAGCGTAGCGGGTCGACCACGGTCGCCGGCGGGCACAGGGTGTGCGTCAGCGTCCCCTTCGCCACGGCGGCCGCGAACGCCTCCACCGCCTCCAGGGCGCCGGCACCGCACCCGGACGCGATCCGGGCCACCGTCCGTACGCCGTCGGCCTCCCGCAGCAGCGCCGCGCCGACGCCCGTGCCGCGGGGCGGCCCCGTCATCGTCTTGCGCACCGGCGCCAGCCGCTCGGCCAGCGCCGGATCGCCCAGCAGCAGGCCTTGCACGGCGTCGTTGACCCGGGCCGCGGTGTGCGCCTGGCGGACCGGGATCGCGGTGTGGCCCTCCCAGTCCAGCGCCGTGGCGGCGTCGGAGCCGGGGCTGAGCCTGCCGTAGTTGATGGGCCCGAAGAAGCTCATCGTCTCGCTCTTGGACGCCAGCCGCTGTGCGTAGGAGGCGAGTTGGCGCCGGATCCGGCCGCCGGCCGCACCCCGTGCGAGATCGCGGTGGACGGCGGGCGACGAGCAGACGATGGCGTCGTTGACCCGCGGATCGGTGCGGACGGCGGCGAGCGCCTCGTCGACCGCCGCCGTGTCGGCCTCGACGGTGGCGGCGAGCCGCTCCCGCACCGCGCTCACCTGCTCCGCCGCGGCGTTCCACTCGGCCAGCCAGTCGGCAGGCAGGTTGTCCGACGCGGGCAGCGGCCGCAGACCGCGCAACTTGGCCTGCTGGCCCCGGGACAGCCGGCCCGCCGGGTGCAGCCGTGACGCCACGTCGGCCGACCGGGCCTCCAGGGCGAACAGCTCCTCGATGAGCAGACGGGTCCGTTCACAGGCCAGTCGCTCGACCATCTGCCAGGGGAACCCGGCGCTGCGCAGGACGACCGTGGGCAGCAGCTCCCAGCCGTGCCGCCGCGCCGTCGATTCCTGTGGCGACAGGTCGGCTTGGTCGGATCGGTCGGATCGGTGGGTCATGACGACGCTCGCTTCATGGCGATCCGGAACTCCGAGGTCACGGGGGCCCCGCCGTGGCGCAGCCACAGCGCGTCCGGGGCCGGCCTCATCTCGGCCAGCGACACCGTCGCGCTGTCACCGGCCAGCACCATCGCCACCAGTGCGTCGACGGCCAGCGGACTGTCCAGGTCGATCCCGACCGGTTTCGGCTCGTGCGCGAGGGAGGCGAAGCAGAACCGGGGCACTCCGTGCCGGGCCCGCAGCGACTGGACGGCGAGGAAGGCGGCGGCGGGGTCGCGTGCCGCGTCGACCCCGAGGTCGGCACGGTCGAACCACCAGCGGGCCCGCTGCACGAGCAGGTCGCCGACCACGATCCTCGGCGCGAAGTCCCCGATCCGCACCAGCGGCAGCCCCACCCCGGGTGCGGCGAAGGCCCGCAGGTGCACATGGTCGTCCTCGCCGGCGTACAGGGTCAGTTCACCGTCCGGGGTGCGCAGCCGGGGCGTGCCGTCCACCAGGGCGACGGTCAGATCGGTCAGCGGCACGGTCCGCTCCCGGTCGTCGGTGGCCACCGAGGTGATCTCGATGAAGCGGCCCGGGAACCAGTCGGCCACCAGGCCCTTGTGGCGCCTGCGGCGGATCACCGTGGCCAGCCGCTCGGGGCCGCCCCACGGTTCGAGACCCGCCTCGAAGTCGCTCAGCATCCGGTCCTGTTCGTCGCTGAACAGCCCCTGTGAACCCCAGGCGAAGACGTACGGGTGAAGCTCGCCCAGCACCAGCAGCTCGCCGCCGTCCTCCCGGTTCTCCAGCATCAGATCCGGGCTGACGAAACGGGGCCGGCCGGGCTCGGGCGCGAACCCCGCGAGCTCGGCGGGGGAGAGCCGGGCCTCCTGGCCCTGCACGGCGGACTCCACCAGCGCCGCGTAGTCCCGCTTGAACCCGATCAGCGGCCCGGCGAGCCGGTCCAGACCGCCCGCCTCGACGGAGGCGCGCATCCGGCGGATCAGCTCGTCGTACGGCATGGCGCCGCCGCCCGCCTCACGCAGGATCCCCGCGCACAGCTCGGCCGCCGCGTGCTGCTGGAGCTCGCCGTAGCGGGCGGCCACGTCCAGCACCGGGCTGAGCTCGGACTCCCAGCGCCCGGCCACGTCGCCACCGACCACCACCGGGCTCTGGTCGCCCTTGGCGTCCAGGGACACCACCAGCCGGTCCGCGTACATCCGGCCGCCGGCGCGACGTGCGTCGACCTCGGTGAGCCGGGTGAAGCACTCCTCGACGCGCTCGAGCGCGACCGCCCGGGCACGGTGGCCGTCGGCCGCCGCGTAGGCGTCGCCCAGGTCGCGCAGTTCCCGCAGCCGTGCCGGCCAGGCGGTGTCCTGCGCGTAGCGGTCGGCCCAGGAGACCAGCCAGTCCAGCGGCCGTGCCGCGGTGGACGGCGGCTCGGGCCAGAGCCGGACGGCCCCCGCCTGCCGCAGCCGGTCCAGGACCCGGCGCGTCTGCGCGAGGTCGAGTCCTGCCAGCGCCGCCAGTTCGGCGGGGGAACGCCGCCCGTCGACGGCCTCGGCGAGCTGCCACCGCACCCCGGACAGGGTGATCCGGCGGCCGTCGGCGGACTGGATCGTCCCCGACCCCGGTGCCCCGCCTGGTGTCCCGCCCGGCACCTCGCCCGGTGTCCGGCGGCAGGACGGTATCCAGGCCACCGGCGGGCGGTCCCGCACCTGCGGGTCCGTGCCGATGAGCTTGGCCAGCTCGCACACGGCCCAGAACGCGGTCTGCGCCTCCAGGAGGTGGTAGCCGCAGGCCGTCTCGGGGCCGAGGACGGTGCCCTCGGCGCCACGGTCGACCCGGCCGTGCACCAGCGGACCGAAGAAGCTGGTCGTCTCGTTCTTCGCGCCGAGCCGCTGGCCGTACAGGTAGACGCGGCGGTAGAAGGACCGGTCCTTGGCGCGGTTGCGGCCTGTCGTACTGTCCTGCTGCTGCCAGCCGTCGACCCAGCGCACCGCCTCGGTGTGGAAGGACGGCGACAGCTGGAGCAGTGCGTCGCACACCCGCTCGTCGCGGAGCACGTCGCGGACCCGCTCCGGCCGCCGCAGCACCTCCTCACCCAGGGCGGTGGTCAGCCGCTCGCCCGCCTGCTGCTGAGCGGAGTGCGCCGCGCGGTAGCCGTCGACCGCCGATGCCACCGCCGATGCCACCGTCGATGCCACGTCGCCGCCGCGCGGGTCGTGCTCCACCGGCAGCCGGCGGCCCACCCGGCCGCGCAGCTTCGACAGTTCGCGCAGTCCGGCCCGGTCCCGCTCGCGGTCGGCGCCGGTGACGACCTTGGCGATCGCCTCCTGGAGCCGGGCGCGGCTCTGCTCGAACCGCGCCACCGCCTCCCGGTACTCCGCGGCCGCGGCACCCGCCGGCCCGTCACCGAGAGCGGTCAGCAGGCCGATGCCGAAGCCCGCCCTGCGCAGCAGCAGCCGATCGTAGAGCTGCCACCTGGCCCGCTGTCCCGTCTCCCCCTGGGTCGCATGGTCCGTCATGGCCTCAGTCCTGAAAGTTGATCAGGTCGAACGGGCGGTTGAGCTTGGTCCGCGGCTTGGGCAGCAGCCCTTGCAGGTCACCGCCGTCGGCGACGGCCTTGGCGAGGGCGTCCGCCGCACCGGGACGGGTGAGGCTCAGCGGCGCCATGGCCGCCACCGACCCGGCCGCGGTCACGGAGCCGGTCGTCATCACCCGACCCGCCTGGGCCAGCGCGATGCGGTACGGGTCGCCCAGCAGCCGCGCCGCGGCCTCGGCGCGCTCGTACTGCTCGGCGCCCGTCCTCGCGTCACCGCCGGAGGCGTGCAGCATGCCCAGTTCGAGGCGCACTTCGGTCTCGTGGAAGCGGTCACCCAGCTCGGCCGCGTTCACCAGCGTGGTGTCCAGGTCCGCCAGGGCGGCGTCCCGCTCGCCGACGAGCAGCCGCAGCCCGGCGCTGCGGTACGCGTGGTGCTTGCGGAAGCCCGCGTTCGACGAGCCGGCGGCCTGCTTGAACTTCTCCCAGGTCGCCAGGGCCGAGGCGTGCTTGCCCGCCTTCTCCTGGAGCACGCTGATGTTCGAGTACAGGTTGATCCGCAGATGCGCGGCACTGGCGTCGGTCAGACCCGCCATGCAGGCCAGCGCCTGCTTCTCGTGCTCGAAGGCCGCCCCCAGACGCCGCTCCGCGAACAGGGTCAGCCCGCGCAGGTTGTGCAGCCAGCCGCGCTCGCGGCGTACGCTCTCGGGCTCGCCCGGACGTTCCCCGACGACCTCGAAGCCCTGCTCGACCTCGGCGACCGCCTCCGCCAGCCGGTTCTTGCGCTTGGACAGGGTGAGCGCGGAGTACAGGTGCGACTGGGCACGCAGCTCCGGGGACAGGCCGGCGGCGTCCTCCCGGATGGCCCGGAAGCAGGCGAGGGCCGTGTCCTGGTCCCCGCGGAAGCCCGCCTGGATGCCGAGCACCTTGAGCAGGAAACCGCGTACGTCGGCGGTGCCGCGCAGGATCGCCGTCTCGAACTCGATGGCGTGGACGAGCTCCTCCTCGCGCTCCGCCTCGGCGAGCAGCCCGGGTACGCCCGACTCGGGGATGCCGGCGAGCAGCCCGATCGCCTCCTCGGCGACGACCGCCATGCCCTCCCAGTTCGTGGAGAAGAACGCCCGGCGGCAGTAGGCCAGTGCGGCGGCCACCCGGTCCACGGCGGAGCCCTCGGAGTCCCTCGCCCGCAGGAACAGTTCGCCCTCCTCGGACACCGGCTCGAAGCCGGCGTCGGGAGCCGTACCCAGGTCCACGGCCAGGTCGCCCTCGGTGACCGGCAGCCCCATGCGGCGCAGACAGCGCACCCGCTCCCCGCGGTAGTCGGCGTACCGGCCGACCGGCTCACGCACGGACGTCGGCGCGTCCAGCAGCAGTTCGGCGCCCTCGACGAGCTGCGCGTGCTCGAAGGCCCGCATGAAACCGCGCAGCGAGGACAGGTCGGTGCCGCCCATCCCACTGAGCAGCAGGGGCCTGCCCAACTGAGCGGTGCCCGTGCACAGGGCGGTCGCGGCCACCGTCAGCACGCGGTAGACCTGCTCGCTCTCCCGGTGCAGCCGCCGCTCGGACGGCGCGAGCGCGATCTCCTCCAGCGGCGCGGTGCCGGGCGCGGTCTCGGCGGGGAAGAGCTCCGCCCATTCGGACGGGTGCCCGGCCGCGAGCCCGGTGAAGTCGGCGCCCTCGGCGCGCAGGGCGTCGATGCCCGCCCGCAGCCCGCTGTACGAGGCGGCCGGGCCGGTGTTCACGTCGACCAGGACGGAGGCGGTGGATGCGCGGCTCACCTCGGCCGCCCGCGTCACCATCGCGAGGGCTCGGTGGTGGCGAGGGCGAGCGGCGCGATCTTGTTCTCGACCTCGTCGAGGTCGAAGTCGACGTCGTCCAGCTCGTCCAGCGCGTCCAGTTCGGTGTCCTCGGCGGTTTCGGCCCCGGCGGTTTCCGCTTGGGGGGCTTCCGTCCCCTCGGCGGTCTCCTCGGGCTCTGTGGACTTCGCGGTGGACTTCGCGGTGTCTTCCATGGCGCGCTCCATTCGGAATCACGGTCGGACGTGGGAATGCGGATGCGAAGGATCCGGCGTCAGGGCAGCCGGAACCAAAGGCGTGGGCGGGAATCGTGACGGCGGACGTACGGGGGGCGTACGGGGGGCGGCCGCGGTCAGCGGCAGGCCCCGGGCGCTCAGCCGACCGGCGTGCGCATCCGGGCGAACTCGACCACTTGCCGTCCGACGGTGGCCAGTTGCGCGGTGAGATGCGGGTCGCCGGTGCTGTCGCCGGCGCTGTCGTCGGACGCCAGGGTGACGCTCTCCGTGTTGATGGCCACTCCCAGGGGAGTGGGCCAGCCCCTCAGGGCGTGCACGACGGAGCGCAGCCCCGCCAGCGTCGAAGCGGCCTGCGCCCCGCGCGCGGTGACGACACAGCCGACGGCGCGGCCGTGCAGATAGGGACGCGCGTCCTCGCGCAGGTCCTCCAGGTAGTCGAGGGCGTTCTTCACCAGACCGGAGACGCCCCCGTGGTAGGCGGGCGTGCCGATCACCAGGCCGTCGGCGAGGGCGACGGCCTCGACCAGCCGCCGGGCCGCCGGGGTGCGCAGTGACTCCCCCGGTGTGTAGAGCGGCAGTTGGAGTTCCTCGGCACCCAGCAGCAGGGTCCGGGCCCCCGCCGAAGCGGAGGCCGCGAGTACCGCCCGGACCGCCCGTTCCGTCGAGGAACCGGAGCGGACGGTGCCCCCGATGCCGACGATCAGGGGCCCGGCATCGGCTGGGGCACCAACACCGGGATTCTCCACCGAAAGAACGGAACCCTGGTTCGTCTCCAGCACGGTTACCCCAATCTCCTTGACCGGTCGCGGTTTTCGGAGTCTAGACAGGGCGGTTATGCGCTGGTTATGAGCTGGTTATGCGTGGGTTATGCATTGGTTACGCGTGGGCCGGAAGTCTGGTCCACCGTCCGGGCGGACGCGTCCTGGGTGCGCAGAACCCGCTCCAGAAGTCGCTGGGTGTCAGGGCTGACATCGATGTCCAGACCATCCGACATCCGGGCCCGGCACAGCTTGTACCAGGACCTGGCCTGCCCTAACTGGCCCAGGTCGCCGTGAACTTGGATCAGAGTCCGGTAGACGTCCTCCTGGTACGGATCGATGTCCAGCGTGCGGCGGCACATGTCGATGACCTTCGGCAACTCGCCCCGGTCCAGTGCCTCCTGGAGGAGGAAGTCCGCCGCTCCCAGCGCGAGGGACCGCACCCAGTCCCGCTGCTCCCTGGCCCAGTCGGCGGTCTCACCGGGCAGGAAGTCCCCGGTGTGAAGATCGAGCGCCCTGCGGTAGTACTCCGCGGCCGCGTGCGGATCACTTCGGGCCGCCGCCCGGTGCCCTTCGTTGCACAGCCGCTCCAACTCCTCGAAGTCCAGCCAGGCGTCGTGGAGTTTGAGGGAGTACCCGTACTCGCTGCAGACGATCTCCGCGGCCGGCTGCTCCTCCGCGGCCTGCTGCCCGCTGAGTATCTGGTGCACCGCGTGCTTGGCGACCTTGAGCGAGCTGGAGCCCGCCGCCCGGGTGCGGTCGGGCCACAGCGCGGCGTGCAGTTCGTCGCGGTCGACCGTGCGGCCCCGGTTGATGAGGAGGTAAAGGAACAGTGTGCGCGCCTTGCCGGCCCGCCAGCGTCTGACCGGGAGTCCCCCCAAGTCCAGTGAAAAGCCGCCGAGGCAGCGTACGACGGCAAGCGTGGAAATCTCGGTCATGTGGAAACCCTCCTTCTTCGTGGGGGTGACAGGATGCGAACGCGCTGGCGCGGTCGGTGGGTTCAGGCCTGTGGGGGAGGCAACCCGGTCGACCGGTGGTACGACCGGGGTGAGGGCCGGTCGTCTTATCTGTGTTGACGTACGGGAACGGCGTGGCCGTTCGGAGAATGCCGGTCAGACGGACGGCGGGAAGCGGAGTCTCCGGTTCTGTCCGGCTCGCATCCGTGTCCCGGCCTCGACTGTGACGCGACGGCTCGGCGATCGCCTCCGCCCGGGTCGGTGGTCGACCCCGGAAGCCCTCGTCTCACCAGAAGATGCTGATGGTGCACTCGCTCATGGCGAGCCGTCGCGGCATCCTGGAGGGGCCCTCATGCAACTCGGCCTGTTTTCCCCGAACTTCGGCGCACTTTCCGGCCTCGTCGATCGGCGACTTCACGAAGTCGATTCCGAGAAGGCGCCGCCCATCACCACACCCGGGTCGGTGTACGCACGATCGGTGTGCTGATTCCGCTGACACGTCCCACCCCATGACGGCGGCGGCGGAGGCCCGGGCCGGTGTGACGAGCGTGAGCCCGACGGTCGCCCCAGCGGCGGCGACCAGGGTCCCAAGTGGCTTGCGCGGCATGATGTACGTTCTCCAGAGTTGCCTGCCAGGCACCGTCCGGCCGCCCGAGTCAGGAAGATCAGTAATGACTCTGGCTTCTGGGAATAAACAAGCAATGAACAGCAGATACGGCCCCGTCGCCCGCCTGCTTCGGCTCTCCGGGTAGACGAACTACGACGCCCGAAAGTTGAATCAAATCCACCTACCGTTCGTCCCCGCAGGATCACTCAGCGCCAGGCACCGCCCGTCACACTTCCGCGCCGCACCCAGAGGATGAAACCTCGCCAGAGTCCACCCCGGCACCCGCATGCCGAAGCGGCCCACACCCGCCCGACATGCCTCCGGCACCGCCCACCCCACCGCCGGTGGCACGTCCCCAACCGGACGGCGCTGGTGGGGCGGGCGTACGCGTTCGGCGTCCTCGTGGCGGACGTGTGGCCGCCGGCGCCTGCCCGCCGCACGCGACGGCCGTCAACCGGCCCGGCGCAGGTGTCGGGGCCCGGCCGGGCGCGGTTTCGGACAGCGTCGGCGGCGCCGACAGCACGGACCGCTCTCGCCGATCGCGGTCAACGGCAGGACCATCACGACTACCGCGGACGGCTGTTCGTCCACCTCCCCGGCGGCCGGCGTCTCGCGACGGCTCCCGTCCGGCTGGTCGAGCCCGCTGCCGGGAACGGCTCGCGCGGCACGGAGAAACCATTCCAATCGCGAGGTCCCCAGGCCGAGCGCCTCCGCGAGCTGCTGGACGGAGCGGCGCTGTGGTCGGCGCACCCGGCCCCGCTCGATGTCGCTGATCGTCCTCACACTGACCTGGGAACGCCGGGCGAGTTCCTCATGCGTGAATCCCACTTCACGACGAAGCGTCCTCAGCATGCCCCCGAATGCCGAATCCCCTTGTTGTGCCTTCGACACGTCACCCCCAGAATCTTGGCGCGTGGGAGCGCTCCCACACCCATCGGGAGCGTAGCAGCACCTCATGCCCAGGTCAGCCGCGACACGCGGCAGTGGCTCATACCGGAACAACGGAACGTGACGGCCATTCAGTTCGAAGCCGTCCGAGGCCGTCAGGCCGAGGCGCGGACCGTCAGTTCGGTCGGAAGGATCACCTGGCGACGCGGCCGCCCGGGTTCGGCGATCTCCTCGAGCAGCAGCTGAACCATCAACCGCCCCATCGCCTCGGTCGGTTGGCGAACACTGGTGAGGGGCGGCTCGGTGCTACGGGCGATGACGGAGTCGTCGAAGCCGACGACGGCCACGTCTCCCGGCACGCGCCGCCCGGCCTCGCGCAGTGCCCGGAACGCGCCCACGGCCATCAGGTCGGAGGCGCAGAACACGGCATCGAGGGTGGGCATTTCGGCCAGGAGCTCGCACATCGCCGCGTAGCCGCCCGCCTCGGTGAAGTCGCCGTGGGCGACGAGCGCGTCCTCCGGGGCGAGGCCGGCCTCCGTGAGCGCCTCCCGGTACCCCGCCAGGCGTGCCCCGGCCGCCTCCATGGCGAGCGGCCCCGTGATGGTGGCCACTCTGGTGCGGCCGCGCCCGACCAGGTGCCGGACGGCCGCCCGGGCCCCGCCGGCGTTGTCGGCGTGGACGTAGCTCAGCGATTCGCGCTCGGACCGGCGACCGCCCAGTACGGCCGGCATCCCGAGCTGTTCGAGCAGGTCGGGCAACAGGTCGTCCTGGCGCACCGAGACCAGGAGCACCCCGTCGACCCGGCGCGCGGTGAGGTAGCGCGTCAGACGCTCGCGCTCGTCCTCGTTGCGGACCAGGGTCAGCAGCAACTGAAGGTCGGTCGACGCGAGTTCGTCGGAGATCCCGGTGATGACGTCCGCGAAGTACGGCTCCGACCTCAGTCGCGCCAGGCTCTCCGGGACGACCAGGGCGACGACGTCGGTGCGCGAGGTCACGAGGGACCGTGCCGCCTGGTTGGGTACGTAGCCGAGCTCGGCGACGGCGTGCTCCACGGCCTCCCTCGCCCTGGCGCTCACCTTGGGCGAACCGTTGATGACCCGGGACACCGTTCCCCGGCTGACTCCCGCGCGGGCGGCCACGTCCTCCACCGTCGGTCGCGCGGCAGACCGGGCGCTTCCGGGGCCCGGCCTGTCAGTTCGGGTCATGATCACACTCCGGTGTGGCTCACTCTCGGGAGTGGCCATCCTACACGGCGTGAGAGCGCTCCCACCGGCGCTTCCACGGGCGCTTCCACGGGCGCTCCCACGGGCCCGGCCCGTCGGCCGGTCGGGAGGGTGTCCGACCGGCCGACGGAACCGGCGGTCACAGGGGCATGCCCTGCCAGCCGCCGAGGTTGGTGGGCGTCGTGCCCGTGCGGTAGTAGACGCGGCCGTCCGTGCCGATGGCGAACACGTACAGGACACCGCCGCCGTCGACGAGCGCGGTCGGGTAGTCGAGGACGGTGCCGCCGAGGTCCTGCCAGGTGCCGTAGCCGGCGTTCGGGGCGGTCTGGGCGGTGGTGCTCACGCCGCCGCCGCCGTTGCGCTCGAACAGGACGACCCGCCCGCCGAGGTTGGCCATCGCCGGCTCGCCCACTCCTGCGTGGCCGCCGAGGTTGCCCGGGGACTGGCTCCACGGTCCGCCGGGCTGGGTCTGGTAGCTGACGAGCATCGCGCCGGTGCCGGCCTCGCGGTAGGCGAGTTCGATGCGGCCGTCCTGGTCGAGCGCGGCCTTGGGCGGGCTGGCCGGCCGGGAGTTCGGGATCGGGCCCGGGCCGTTGATGGCGTCGTTCGGAGCGGTCTGCCACCAGTTGACGACCCCGTCGCGGGTGCTGGCGAAGACCTCGATCCTCCCGACGCCGTTGCGGATCGCGGTGACCGGGTCCTGGATGTCGGTGCCGTGCAGGTCATCCCAGGTGGTCGTCCAGGCGCCGTTCGGGCTGGTCTGCCGGATGCTGCTGAGGCCGCCGCCGCCGTTCTTGACGAAGAGCTCCAGCCGGCCGTCCTGGGAGGCGACCACCGCGGGCACGCCGACCTGGCCCGCGTTGTCGAGCCCGGCGTTGGGGTTGCCGAGGTCGGCCCAGCTGTCCCGCCACACGCCGTTGGGCGTGGTCTGCGGGACGGAGACGATGTGGTGGTCGGTGAGGCGGCGGGCGAAGACCTCCATCCGGCCGTCGGCGTTGGTGCCGACGGCGATGCCCGGCGCCAGCCGCCCGCCAGGGTCGGCGAACCGTGCCGGGCCGCCCCAACTGCCGTCCCCCTGGCGCCAGTACGTGTAGAGGGAGCCCGCCCGGACGACGAAGACCTGCGGCCGGCCGTCCTGGTTGAGTCCGGCCCAGGAGGTGCCCCGCGACCAGCGGTAGTACATCCGGGAGAACCAGGCGGTTTCGTAGTTCCCCGAGTGGTCGTGGCCGGCGTACTCGGAGACGAACACGCCCTTGGCGCCGACCGTCGCCGGGTCGAGGTTCACCGGGCAGTCGCTGATGTTGTAGTCCCGGTAGTTCACCTGGATCAGCGAGCCGCCGTACTGGCTCGCCGCCACGCCCGCGAACTTCGCGGCGGAGATGTGGTCCGAGTGGTCGTCCTTGTAGCGGGTGTCCGGGAGTTCGTCCTGGGCCCGGAGCACGGTCGGCTGGTACGTCACCATGATCTGCCGCAGCACCTCGACGACGTCCGCCGCCGTGTAGGTCGACGGCCCGGACAGCGGGCTGTCCTTCGGGACGACCGTGGTGTCGGCGCCGCCGTTCAACACGTTGGCGAGCCCGGCGTCGTGCAGGTTGAGGAAGATCAGGTGCACCGGCCGGTCCTTGAGCATGTAACGCTCGACCTGCTTGCCCGCGACCGTCCACGCCTCGACCGTCCAGTGCCCGATCTCGTCGGTCGCCGGGTCGTTGTCGCCGACCCCGGTCATCCGGGAGTAGGCGTTGACGGCGCCCATCTGGCGGTTCCAGGTGCGCAGTGGGTCGCCGGCGGGGTCCCAGCAGCCGCCCACGCACGGGTCACCGGTGATGTTCCCGGCGGTGACGAACACCGTGACGGACGGGGTGCCGTTGCCGAGGGCGTTGGACAGGTCCGGGTTCATGAACAGGATGTCGTCGTCCTCGTGGGCGACGACCTGCATGAACAGAGGCCCGGAGCCGGCGGCCATACGTGCGGCCGTACCCGTACCCGTACCCGTGGCCGCGGAGGCGCGGGTCGCGGTCCCCTTGGCCAGGACGGGTGCGGCGAGGGCGGTCAGCGCGAGGGAGGTGAGGAGTTGCCGTCGTCCGATTGCCATGTGATTTCCCCTCATTCGAGATTCGAGGTCGGCAGGTGATCACGCCAGGAGGAGATTGGCGGATTGTAGGGCGGGAAGTGCCCGAGACGGTATATCGCAAATCCCGTCAGGCGCGACAGTCAACTGACGTGCAATCAAGCCAATCCGTCTTTTTCTCGCCGATCTTGCCTGTACAGCGCGGTTTCTGCTGGAACTTCCCCATGGTTTCCGCCTGATGTTCCTCCTGGCGAAATCCGGACCGGCGGTGATTGCATGGTGGATGGCGAGCGGGCTCCGAGATTTCTCGGCCATTCTCGGACCTCCTCCTTCGGGAAACGGATCGCCACCATTTCTTCGTCACCCGAGCCATGCGGGAATGGTTTTCCGTACCCGGCGAAAGGACTCCTGTGCACGTCACCCACCGCCCACTGCGGGGCCGCCCGTCCGCCATGACGGCAGCCGCCGTCGTCCTCGGCGCGTTCGCCGCCCTGCCGCCCGCGGCCCCGGCGAACGCGGCCGTCGGCTGCGGGCCGGTCCCCGCCGCGCTCCCGTCAGCCCCGGGCGTGCCGCGCCCCGAGTCCTCGGCCTGGACGGGGAGTTGGGGTACCGCCATGAGCCTGGCAGGACCGTCGGCATCCTCGGGCGTGACGGGGCGGCAGACCCTGCGCATGGTCGTCCACACCAGCATCGGCGGCAGCTCCGCCCGGATCCACCTGGTGAACACCTTCAGCCCGGACCCGGTGACCATCGGGCACGTCACCGTCGCGGCCCAGGACAGGACTTCCGCCCGGAACGGGAATCCGGCCACGGCGGCGGCCACGCCGGCCACCCTGACGTTCGGCGGTTCGGGCCGGACCGTCATCCCACCCGGCGGCGAGGTCTACAGCGACCCCGTCGCCTTCCCGGTCACCGCAGACGAGAACCTGCTGGTCAGCCTCTGGCTGCCCGACGGGGTCACCACCGCGCCCTACCACCCGTACACGCTCACCACCTCCTACACCTCCGCCCCCGGCGACGGTGCCGACCGCACCCAGGACACGGGCGGCGCCAACCTCTCCACCCCGTACGCCTACTGGGCCTTCCTCGGCGGCCTGGACGTCACGGCCGCCGGCAGCGACGGGACGGTGGTCGCCCTCGGCGACTCGCAGGTGGACGGCGGGCACACCAACCAGGACTCCAACACCCGCTGGGCCGATGACTACGGGCGCGCCCTCAGCGCCCGACCGGCGCCCGAAGGCATCGTCAACAAGGGCATCTCCGGCAACCGGATCCTCACCGACGGGACGGGAGGACGCGTCGGCTTCGGTCAGAGCGCGCTCAACCGCTTCGACCGGGACGTCCTCTCCCAGACCGGAGTGCGGAGCGTCGTGCTCTACGAGGGCATCAATGACATCACGATGGACGACGCCTCCGACTCCGCGCTCGAGTCGGGGATCCAGCAGCTGGCCTCACGCGCGCACGCGGCCGGGCTGCGCTTCACCGTTGCCACCATCCCCGCTTTCCAGGGCTACACCGACTACACCGCCGCCCGGGACCGGGTGCGCCAGTGCGTCAACGACTGGATCCGCACGACGACGGCTATCGACGGCTTCCACGACTTCGACCGGGCGACCCGCGACCCGCTCAACCCGAGCGCCGCGTTCGCCGGTTACGTCTCCTCCGACCACCTGCACTTCACCACCAACGGGAACACGGCCCTCGCCGAGGTCCTCGCCCCGCGGCCCGCCCCGACCAGCCCCTCCCACACCTTCTCCCAGACGACGGCCGGAGCCTTCCACGGCAAGGGCATCGGCGACCTCGTCGCCCGAGACGACTCGGACGGGCACCTGTACGAGTGGGCGGGGCTGGGAGACGGGTCCTTCACGGCCAGGACCGACCTGACGGCCGGCTGGGGCGCGTTCTCCCAGACCACCGCCGGCGATTTCCGGGGGACCGGTCATGCGGACCTGATGGCGAGGGAGGACGCGACGGGCAACCTGTACATGTGGCCCGGCAATGGGGACGGTACCTTCGCCGGCCGCGTGCTCGCCACCGACGGGTGGGGTCCGTTCTCGCAGACGGTTGCCGGTGACTTCCGGGGCACCGGCCGTGCCGACCTCATCGCCCGCAACGACACCTACGGCGTCCTCGACGAATGGATGAACACGGGCGGAGCCTCCTTCTCCCACGCCTTCCGGCTCACCGACGGCTGGTGACCGGCCGGTCGGCCCGTCCAACTCGTCCTACCCGGCCAATGCGCTTGCACGGGACCACCGTTCGCAGCGGCGGCCCACCGGGCCGGGCGGCTCGCCGAAGGCGAGGAGGACGTCCAGCAGGTCGCCCGGGGCCTCGGCCGTGACGTCGGGTCCGGCGGGCAGGTCGTGCACCGTCCACCGCGGGTGATGGGCCAGGCGTCGGCCGCGGTCTTCCTGGACAAGGGCCACCCGACGACCGTCTGGAACCGCTCGGCCGGCAAGGCCGAGCAGCTCGTCGCCAAGGGCGCGCCCCTCGCCGGCTCGGTCAGGAGCGCGCTCGAGGCGAGCCCGCCGGTCGTCGTCCGTGTCTCGGACTACGACGCCGTGCACAGGTTGCTGGACCCGGCCGCCTCCTCCCTGACCGGCCGCACCCTGGTCAACCTGACCATGGCGAGCTCCACCCAGGCCCGGGAGACCGCCGAGTGGGCGGCCGAGGCCGGCATCGACTACGTCGACGGCGCGATTCTGGCGGTGCCCCAGGCCATTGGCACCGCCGAGGCCACCCTGCTGTAAGCCGGCCCGGAGTCCTGGGGGGGGGGCGGGGGCGGGGGCGGGGGGGGCTGGGGGCCCCGGCGCCACGCGCGCGGGGCACCCCCCCAAGAAAAGAAGTAAGAGAAAAACACA